>JAITHM010000089.1 GCA_031279965.1 Spirochaetaceae bacterium | reverse complement strand
GATGTTGTATCTAATGCCTTGTTTAAGCGGCTAAAATCAGAAAGCGCAGAAATGCCAATATTCATAATTTTGCGAATATTGATAGAATTTACACCGCCCTGTCTTTCACGAAAAGTAATTGTGATAAAGCGTATGCGTTCCTTCTTCTTTCGGTATATGACGCTTAACAGCGTATTTGCGAGAAAATAATTATCGGGAACAAAACCGATAAAAGCGCGCAGTTCTCGGGCACGCAAAAGCCGAAACGGAGTATTTGCGTCTTTAATCCAAACATGAAAAAACAAAAAAAGCATTATGCGCAGTATTTTTGTAACAAAAAAACGTCCCAGACCGTCGCCGCGAAACCGGCGGTAGCCAAGAATCATCGCATGCTGTTCCCGTTCTTCCCAAAAAGGCCAGAACTCACTTGGCAGCGTCTGTCCATCAGAATCGGTTTGAAAAATATAGTCGGCACCATTTTCAAGTGCGTAACGGTACCCGTGTAAAACCGTACCGCCATGCCCGCCGTTTTCTTTTTCAAGCACAACAAGCTGGGGCAGGGAGGCGGAAATACTTTTCAAGATTTCTCCGGTGTTATCTTTACTGCCATCATTCACGATAACAAGCCGAGACCTGTCTCCAGTCTTGACGACGACCTCATGCCATTCTTTTGCAACACACACAATATTCGCTTCTTCGTTATATGCGGGTATAACAATGTATAAGATATGCATATTGTCTCTATTTGCTCCTTCTAAAAGTAAACAGTTTATTACAAGTGAATTGAAAACTTGCAACAATGAAAACAGAAAAGATCTTTACGATTTCATCTTTTTGATGGAATATGGTTTTTCCAATGAATAGTATGCACATAGAAAGCGCAAGACCGCCGTATCCTACCGTAAAAAAACGAAGCGCCCGTACTCTCAGCCTGTCTTTCATCTTAAAATTGACAAACGTATTTAATAAAAAACTCGTGAACATTCCCGCATTAACGCTGATAAAATTAGAAAAGTACGCATCAATGTGCATCTTTCTTAAAAGGATAAAAAGCGTGCTGTCAAGGCTTACGCAGAACGAGCCGATTATGCCATAAAGTACGATTTGCCGAAACAGCATTTTCGCGGCGCTTTTTTTAGCCGTGGGACAGAGAGAGGCGGCGCTTTTTGCAAGAACAAGGGAGCGTGCCACAGCTTCATCCATATTGTAATACTTGTATTCCGCAAGGCGTCCGCAAAGGATAAGTTTTTGAAAAATCCGAGCGTCATCGGCATATTTTTGATAGAGTGCGGTATTTTCCGCGTTTATAACCGGATAATACGGCTCGCATACGCCGTCCTTCTCAAAAGTATGCGGATATTCCTTTAAGATTATCGTTCGATTTGGCGTTTTTGTATGCCGAGGCATACAATGTTTGAATTCTGTTATACGTGTCCATTTTTCGTCGTTTGGATAATTTACCACAGCGGCATCTTGATACCATTTGCTTTCAATCGTTTCAAACAAAAAATCAAGAGAGCGATAGGGAAGCTGTCCATATTTATTGTCAAAAAGCTCGTCAAGGGCGCCTGAGAAAAAAACAATACCGTTATATAAATCATTGTTAAAATATATTTTTGCAGTTTCAAAATCAAAGCGCAATTTTTCTTTTGCATCAGTATTCAAGGAGAGCGTTATCTTTTTTGAAAAGAGCATCGCGTTAAAAAGCTCTGTATAGCCTTGTTTCGGCATAAGCTGAATAGCGTCTGAAAAGTAGTTTTCATCATAGCCTATCATAATGGGAACGCGGTTAATGGTGCTTGTATCAATTTTATCAATTGAGACGCCCCATTGTTTTTCCGTATAATGTACAAACACATTTTGATAAACAAAATCGCCGAATTCTTTAATGACGGAGTCATGGTGATGCAACAGCTCGAATATAGAAACTTTAGTACCGAATGGAAAGTATGTTAGCAATTTTTCTTTTATGTTTTCCGCGTCCTTTTTTTCAAATAGCATATTAAGCGAGGTAAAATTAAAGGGGAGCGGGATGAATTTCTCATTGATTTTCCCAAGCACGCGATGACGGTACGGTGTCCACTGGGAAAAGCGTGATAAAAAATCGAAAACATCTTGATTGTTTGTGTGAAAAAAATGCGGCCCGTAGCGATGGACAAAAACCCCTTCCTGTTTTTCGTCATACATATTGCCGGCAATATGCGCGCGGCGTTCAAGAATAAGAACGCGCTGTCCCGCATCCGCCATAACCCGCGCAAAAACCGCACCGGAGAATCCCGCGCCGATAACGATTACATCTGGGGCTTCCTCATTTTCCATCCGAAGCCTCCAGCGCTTTTATTCTTTTAAACAGATCTAAGAAGGACATTTTCCAATATCCTGCCAACTCCTGCGGATTTATAAAGTAAATCGTGCTGATGAAGAATAATTGAGCCTGCAATTTAACCCCTCGCTTCATATCTTTTATGATAAAAACAAGCGGTATAAACGCAAAAATCTGTGAAAAAGGCTTGACAAACGCTATAAAAGCATTATAATCTTGTCGGTTGTCGGTTGTCGGTTGTCGGTTGTTCATAATACCATTTTACCTGGGAAATACAAATTGTCAAGTCATCTGTCGCCAGGGCGAATACTACTTCACACTTTAGAAGATGCGTGCTACTATGGTGCCATGCGCGGCATTGAGTATCGCGGTTTATCACGTATTGAAGGCCCCGTTGTTGTCACAGAGCGGAGCCGCGGGGTTGGGTTTAACGAAGTCGTAGCTGTTTACGACCGGGCTGGGGCGCGCCGGCTGGGGCGCGTAATCGATCTTGATAGTTCGTATGCCGCAGTACAGATTTTTGGAGCGACATCGGGGCTTTCCGCAAGCGACTCGCGGGTTGAATTTCTTGGCAAACCGATGGAATTACGAGTTGGCCCGGGCCTTTTAGGCCGTATTTTTAATGGTCTTGGTGAAGCAATTGATGGTTATGCTCCAATTTTTTCTTCAACCTGTCTTGATGTAAACGGTCTGCCGATGAATCCCTATGCCCGAACATACCCTCGTGATTTTATTCAAACAGGCATTTCGGCCATTGATGGAATGAACACCCTGATACGCGGCCAAAAACTACCTATTTTCTCTGGCAATGGGCTCCCTCACAACAGGCTTGCCGCTCAAATTGTCCGGCAGGCAAAGATTTTAAACGCTGATGAAAGTTTTGTTATTGTATTTTGCGCTATGGGCGTAAAATACGATGTAGCGCGTTTCTTTTTGGATGATTTTGAGCACTCCGGCGTACTTGCCAATGTTGTAATGTTTCTCTCGCTAGCCGATTCTCCTTCGCTTGAACGGCTTATTGCTCCCCGCGCGGCTCTTACCGCGGCAGAATACCTTGCCTACCAGCGCAACATGCATGTTCTTGTCGTAATGATCGACATGACCAACTACTGCGAAGCGCTGCGTGAAGTTTCATCGATACGCGGCGAGGTTCCCAGCCGGAAGGGTTATCCCGGCTATTTATATTCCGATTTGGCATCACTCTATGAACGTGCAGGAAAGGTGCAAGGCTCGTCAGGCTCAATAACGCAAATTCCGATACTCACCATGCCCAACGATGATATTTCACACCCTATTCCCGACCTTTCAGGATACATCACCGAAGGGCAAATTGTGCTAGACCGTGAACTTGCGCAAAAGGGCGTGTATCCGCCGGTTGCCGGTCTTCCCAGTCTTTCCCGGCTCATGAAAGACGGCATTGGTCCTGGCATGACGCGGGAAGATCACAAAGATGTATCAAGCCAGCTTTTCGCCGCATATTCGAAAGTAAAATCCGTGCGGAATTTGGCGTCGATTATCGGCGAAGAAGAACTTTCCGAGACAGATAAGCTCTATCTTAAATTCGGGGAACGCTTTGAACAGGATTTTCTTTCACAAGGAGAAATGGAAGACCGTTCGATTGCGCAAACGCTTGACATAGGCTGGCGGCTTCTTGCGGGACTTCCACCAGAAGACCTGCTGCGCATCAAGCAAGAATATATTGAAAAATATATGCACGCAAAAGACTGTGGTGAATGACAACATTTCTGCGGTTTGTCGTCCTTATACCTCACCGGGAAATTGTCGCGCGGATAAGCAAATACCGCTGTGTCTGCGCCGCTGTAGGATCGCCGGATGTATTTTCGTTTCCTGTTGCTGCCCCGCTAGCGCTGCTTCGAAGACCTCTTGAACGAATTGAACTAAAACAGGCCGCAGAAACTCTTCGTGCATGGACTTTGTGTAACGGCCGCCGGGGAAAAATTCCACCGGGAATGTTCCGCACAATTTCTCTGCCGTGGCATATTGTTTATGGTCAAGAGTTGGTGTTGCCCGGCCTTGATATACCTGCCAACGCTGTCATACAGCGCTTTCCTCCAACACTCTGCTATACCGCACACAGCAGCGGCTTAACCGGAAAAACGGTGTCTGAACCTGTCATGGAACCGTTGAGCACCTGTGCATTTGCCAATATGGTAATCCGCCCTCTTTCTTATCCGTCTTCATTTGAATGGAAAACAGGCCGCCCTCTCTGGCTTAGCAATTCTAAATTTGGAAACAAGCATCTGAAAAAAAATGATACGTCCTGCACTGCCAGACATTCCACATGCAATTAAAACACCTGACCTATATTTCTGCAACTCGTTTTTCAACCTGAAAATGCGGCGCATACATACTAATGCCGTTTTCCGCAAACCCGTTTTGGATATTCAGGTATAAATTACTGTATATGGCGGGGAGAACATCAGCCTTTCGTGTATAAACATTGATTTCGTACCAGCAATAAAAATCATCCAATTTAAGCTGATGTACAAAGGGCGGCGGATTTTTTTCAGTATGAAGCGTTTTATCCGCCGCGGCAAGAAGAATTTCGTGCACTTTCTGCCAGTGAACATCGTAGCCCATCGTAATGGAGGCATGCACAATAAGACCGGGCAGGCTCTCAACGGTGGGCGCGGTATAGTTTGTTATTGCATTATTCATCACCATTTGATTGGGGAATGAAATAATTTCATTTTTGTGGGTGCGGATTCGGATCACCATCGGCCCGCGTTCAATTACAAAGCCGGTTACGTCATTTATTTTGATGCGGTCACCAACCTGAAATGGCCGCATATACGTCATAACAATGCCGGATATAAGATTCCCAACTACCGAGCTTGAACCAAGCGAAAACAGAACACCGACAAGCACGGAAACGCCTTTAAAAATATCTGATTCAGAATTTGGCAGATGCGGATAAACAATGGCAACGGTAAATGCAATCAGCAAAACCCGTAATATATTGAATGTCGGCTGCGCCCATTCAGCATAAAAACCAGGGATTGCCAGTTTGCCACGCTCAATTTGCATAACAAAAAACTTTAACGCCCGCAAAGCATAGCGTGCAATAATAAGTGTTATGATGATGGTAATAAGATTGGGAATATACGTAATAAAGCTTATCGCAAAATTTTTTACCGGCGTTAGTATATAGCTAAAAAGAGTTGAGGCAAAGTTTTTTGTCTGATCAAAAAAACTAAAAATAAGCGGAACTGTAATTACAAGCTGAAGTACCGAAAGCAGATATTTAAGCGCGTTTATCAGAAAGGAAACAACTGATATAATATGATGTGGTTCAAGAAGCACCAATGCTTTAAAACGAACCGGCTTGATATTTTTTACGCCATATTCGTTTGCCCGCTGTTGAGCAAATCGTGCAAGAGAAAAAGTCCCCCAAATCAAAAGCGCCTGAACAAGGACAATGGCGCTTGCTATACCAAGCCGTACAAAGAACGGCAAATCTTCAGTAATTTCTTCGTAATCTACAACCTGCTCACTGCCAAGACCAGCAAATACTGTGTGTGCCATTCCGGCAATGAGCGGTAAAATCAATGCAAAACGCATTTTCATAAAAACAACTATTTTTTCGAGGCGGCTTTTATAATATCCTGCAAACCTGATTTCTGTGATTTTTCGTTATTGTTCTTCATGTAATTGCCAACAACTCCTGAAAGATAATCAACTTTATCAAGTATTCTTAGATACGTATACGGTTTGCCGTCAATGGTAACAGTTTTAACATAATACTCAGTATGCATATTCTGCATGCGCTCATCACTGTCTTTATTGATGCCCTGACGAACGATATGATGTTCCGCTGCGCTGTTGAGAGGCTCTGTTTGCTGATACACATATATAATTGTTATCAGCGCCGCACCAGCCGTTGCCTTGACAAGTTTCCCTTCGTTTGAAGAACTGAGCACCTCAACCTTTTTACTTCCACTAAAGTATTTGGGATAATTTGCAAAGTCGTTAAGCACCGCATAAATTTTTTCGATAGGCTGAGACGAAACAACATGAGCATCAGAAGATGTTTCAAAATACACTTTGCCGTCTGCTGTTTTTGGCTTTTCCTGCACACTCGATGTAATAACTGTTGGTTTATCAATAAGGCTTCGCAGGCCAGCCTCGTTTAATCCCTTCGCCAGCGCCGCCTGTCCAAACAGCGCTGTACTGTTGAGCACGGCACAAACCGTACATACCATAGTAATTAATTTCATAATAATCAAACCTACTGATTTTTCCAAAAAGTGTAAAGCACAAACCGGTAATTCAAAATTGTCAAGTCCTGAAACAGGTTGTGTGAATAAAAATGAAAAATTTCGTGAGAATATTTGCAGGGAGATAAGTATGACAAAAATCTTTAGGCTTCTTTACTAAAACTTCAAATTATTACTTCATTTAGCAGGAAATTTTCACCTTTCTTTGACAGTGGGGGCGGCGAGCGGACGGCTTGTTGTGGGCCGGGAACGGGCGGCCACGGCGGGCAGAAGAAACAAGACCTCTTACTTATCCGTCTAGTCTTTCAAAAAACTATGCGCTATACTAGAATATGAATTTTGAGCGGCACAGCGCCGCAATGGAGGTCTTCATGGATAATGGCGTTATGCCTCGCCCCCTTATTACAATAGACAAAGACAGATGCAACAACTGTCTAACATGCATTACAGCTTGTCCAGTCAAGATATGTATTGATGCGTCTGGCAGCGTTCAAGTTATCGACGAACTTTGCATTGGTTGTGGACGTTGTATTCCTGCGTGTTTACAGAAAGCACGTTCGTATAACGATGATACTTCCGCTTTTTACACGGCTCTTGAAGCCGGGGAAGAGATCGTTGCCATTGTTGCCCCCTCTGCCGCAGCCGTTTTTGAAGATATTTACCGGCTCAATGGCTATCTTAAAGCAATTGGCGTAAAAGCCGTATTCGATGTCTCTTTTGGTGCAGAACTTACCGTTAAATCATATCTTGCCCATGCCGAAAAATATAAACCGCCCATCATCATAGCCCAGCCCTGCCCTGCTCTGGTAAGCTATTGCGAAATATATCAGCCTGAGCTCCTTAAATATCTTGCCCCTGCACAGAGTCCTATGCTTCATACGGCAGTTATGATTAAAGAATTTTTCTCTAAAAAATATAAAAACGCAAAAATTGCCGCAATTTCTCCGTGCGCCGCTAAAACCCGGGAATTTGCCGAGACAGGCCTTATTCATTATAACGTGACCATGAACAGCCTTAAACAAAAAATAAAAAATGACAGTGTTCGTCTTTCCAGCTTTGAGCGGGTCAAATACGACGGCCCGCTTGCCGAACGCGGCGTACTCTTTTCTTCACCGGGCGGCTTGCGTGCGACCGCCGCCCGGGAAGCGCCTAATTTGGTTAACTCCATCCGGAAAATTGAAGGGCCAGAAGTTGTGTATAAATACTTCCACGAGCTTCCCGACATGATCAAAGAGGGGACGGCGCCCTTCATTGTTGATTGCCTTAATTGCGAGCTGGGCTGTAACGGCGGGCCTGGAACGGGTAATGTTGGTATGCCGGTTGACCGGCTTGAATACATGATTTCGCGGCGTGCAAAAGAGCACATTGAAACTAACAAAAAGAGTTTTTTAGGCTCTAAACTTAAGCGAAACCTGCGAAAATACTGGAAAGAAAGCATTTATACACGCACTTATACTGATTTAAGCGAACGTCGCAGACGCTATCGTGAGCCAAGCAATGCGGAGCTTCACAGTGTGTTTTTATCAATGAACAAGTCAAGCGAACAAGACATGTATAACTGTACCGCGTGTGGGTACGGCTCCTGCAGGGCAATGGCTGTTGCGATTTTTAATACGATTAACCGTCCTGAAAATTGCCATCATTTTTTGAAAAACAAAGCAGAAGAAGAAGAAAAACTGCGCTCCAACGCCATTCAACTTGCCAATACACTTATTAAAGAAATCGAAAAATCGCGCATAACGCTTTCTCAGCTCTACACGAGAGTTTCAAATTACATAACCAGCACCAGCGAACTTGGTGAAACACTACTTTCTTCCAGTGCAAAGATGAATAAGATGATCGCACAAATTCATTCAGTAACCGTAGCTGCTGAAGAAAAACGGCAGAATATTGACTCGCTGCAAACATCGGCACAGGCAACCAAAAAGGATATGCAGGCAATGCTTGCATCATTTACCGAAGTTGAAAAAACAACCAATGAAATTGCGGGAATTGCCGATGTTATCGAAGATATTTCTACTTCAACAAATCTTTTGGCGATGAATGCCGCTATTGAAGCCGCGCACGCAGGGGAGTCGGGGCGGGGCTTCGCCGTTGTGGCAAGTGAGGTTCGTAATCTTGCCAGTAAAACCGGCGAGAATGCGGGGATTATCTCGGCAAACATCAAGAATATTGTCAAACAAATTGGTGATTCACTGCGGCTTTCAAACAAGGCAGATACACTGCTGGAAGAAATGATAGGCGAAGTCGAAGTTGCCGGCCACAGTTTTAGCGAAATCATTAGAACACATGAGGAGCTTAACAACAGAAGCAAAGATTTAACTTCCGATCTTAAATTGATGAATGATAAGTCGGAAACCCTTGGAGAATCATCACAGAGCATTATAGAAGAACTTGAACGCATACAGGGGTTGATTTCCTCACTTGACAAAGCAAAAGCAGATGCCGCACAGGAGTAGGCCGTGTTTTTTGAACGTAAAAACCAACGATGGGCGGCACTTGCTGAGGCAACAATTGAGGGCGCTTTTTCGGGACGGGCACTTGTTAAGGATCTGAGCGTAACTGGGTGCCGTCTTGAAAGTGCCGTGCCAATGCACATTAACACCGGAGAAGTCTATATGATTGTTGTCTATCCAGAAGCAAGCGCCAATATCGCGGAATTTGAGCTTAAAGCACAAGTGCAATGGATCGAATCAGGAAGCGCCGGATGTGAAGCAGGTTTTAGCATTAAAGTCTCTCCCAAAGGCGCGTTTTTTAATCGATATATTGATTACCTTGATTACCGGGCATCGTTTTAAAACTGTTATATGTTCTTTTTCAAAGCTTCCTTTACCCGCAACCAGCGAACATGAAAAAAGCACCCGCCCCCGCTTGACAAAAATTCCCGCCTCGTGTTACCCTGCTTCCAGTATGAAAACAGGCGGTGAACCATGGAAGAACAACACAGTACAATTTCCTTCAAGTTTAGCCGGCGAGCTGCCGAACACACACACACACACACACACACACACACACACAC
>JAITHM010000087.1 GCA_031279965.1 Spirochaetaceae bacterium | reverse complement strand
GCGCCCGCACAAGCCGCGGACGCGCAAAACCCTGCGGCGAAAGAATCAACCGCACAGGCAAAACCAGTCTTGAAAAGCCCTCTGTTTCCCATATTGTTTCATCTTACCAACTCCAAATCTTTTTGTCAAGCGGGGGGAGATAGTGGACAGTGGACAGTGGGCAGTGGGCAGTTTTTTGGGGCGGGATATGTTAGCTATCGGCGCGGGCTGCGCTAGGCAACATATACCGGCCAGCCGCTGCCCACTGCCCACTGCCCACTGCCCACTAATCACTGTTCACTGCTCTTGACTGTTTTGAGGAAGCTATGATAGGGTGGTACAATGGCCAAAGAAGAAGCAATAGAAGTTGAAGGTACTGTTCGTGAGGCGCTGCCGAACACGATGTTCAGAGTGGAACTTGACAATCAAAATGGACATCTTATACTTGCCCATCTTTCAGGAAAGATGCGTAAGCATTATATCCGTATTGTACCGGGCGATCATGTTAAAATTGCGCTTTCCCCCTATGATTTAAGCCGCGGCCGGATTATTTACCGCGAACGTTAATGGATCAACGGCGGGTTTCACATGCACAGAGCCTGCAAAGCAGAGGGGCTCCCTATCATAAATTCAGCGAATTTATTAATCCGGTGCACGATCGTTTTACCGTCCTTAATGCTCTGCTCAGTGAACTTGATTTTCACTACTCGGTAGTTCAATTTGGTGACAGTCGGCATTTTTTTGTTTCTTCCACCGGAAAAGAGCGCCCCGCGCGCGTGTTGGCGGCGCACTACGATTCAGTAACCGGCAGTCCCGGGGCAAACGATAATGCGTCATCAGTGTTTATACTCGTACGCGCCGCACTGGAGCTGAAAAAAAAAACCGGCATCCCCTGGATGGTAATTTTTACAGATAACGAAGAACTTGCCGGTGAAAAAGGAATTCGCGCACAAGGCTCGTATT
Organism: Spirochaetaceae bacterium; assembly: GCA_031279965.1. Lineage (GTDB taxonomy): Bacteria > Spirochaetota > Spirochaetia > Treponematales > Breznakiellaceae > JAIRPU01. The sequence continues at coordinate 8,216 of JAITHM010000087.1, read as the reverse complement.
TGTTGGGGCGCGGCCTGAAAAACACCGATCTTGCCGGTGCGGATTTTTTTGTTTTTGATTCATGCGGACGGGGCGACACGCTGATTATTTCGACAACTGCCGACTACATCATGAAAAAGGAAACCGGCGGCGGGATAGCAACCGCTCAGAAAAAACTGAAAGATCTGCGCAACAACGCCATGCTGGCCGCAGAACACTCATCACAACAACATTATATGCTTCTTCCTACACCGTTTTCTGATGATGCCGGATTCTTGCACGCAGGGCTTGCCGCCCAAATGATTACAACACTGCCCGGCAGCGAAGCCGCCGCGTTTGCCTCGTTATCGCGGGCAAACCCCCGCTACACTCACGCGCTGTTTAACCGCGATCTTCAAAAAGAACTTGATATGACGCTGCTGCCTGCAACTTGGAACAGGCTGAACGGCCCTGAGGATACCGAAGAATTTCTTACCCCGGAATATTTTGCCGGTATGGTAAAATTTGCCATTACGCTCGCCCGGCGCACCTGAATTTGCCGGGCCTGCCGCTTCCAGACTGCCGGTGAATTATTCCGGCACTTCAAATGTGATGCTCTGGCGCAGATAAAAAATATAAGCGCGGACAGGTTCGGTGCTTCCCCAAAGATTACGCACTGCATCACGGTAGACCTTAAGCTGTGCGGTATGCAGATGCGGTTCGACCGTTTTATCCGTCTTATAATCAACAACAGTCCAGCCTTCCGCATCATGAAAAAGCAGATCAATTTTTCCGGTAATAAAGGCTGATGAGCCGGTTTCGCCCCCGCGCATGATAAAGGGATATTCTGTTTTACAAACATCTGCGCTGCGGCAGCGTTTTCCCAATTCAGATTCAAAAAATTTTTCTGTAAGAAGATACGCTTTGTGCACCGGGCCGCGCGGCGGGGGAACATCATGTATGCCGCGCAGGCGCTCTTCAATCATTGTGTGTACCAGGATGCCAAAATCAGCGGCGCTCATCGCGGCACGGCGGGCTTTTGTTGTGCGCTGCACCGCCGGTACGGCCTGTTCAAGCTTGCTTGCGGCTATCGCATGAACGGGGGCTTTTTCGTCAGCATCCAGCGGAGTTTGCGCATACAACGTCCGCGCATTTTCAAGACGCGAACTGGCGGCAGAGCACTCCGGAAGATTTTCCCGGAACGGCCGGGTTAGAGCACGCGCCTCTGTCCGGTCAAGCACAGGGATGGATTCGAGCTCCCACAAGGCGTTTTCTTTTTTGGCAAGAGCGCCGGCCATCAGATTTAAAAATGAAGATGCGTTTTCAGATTGGGCAATTTTGTCACAGTACCGCAGAATACGCTGTTCAAGCGGATCTTCAACATTGATGTGCGCATCCCTTTCCGCCTGAATCAGTTTGGGAAACGTCCCCGTAATGAAAAGCTCGCTTTCTGCCCGTGTTGCGGCAACATAGAGCAGCCGGCGAAGTTCCGCAGCACTTTTTTTGCACTCTTCCTCTTTAAATTTTATCTGAAAATACGGGGAAGGTTGTGCGCCGCCCAACTCTGGCGCGGGAGGAAGATCAATCGTAATAAGCATATCTGTAGATGATTCAAGCTGAAAAGCCGACCATGAATTCCTGCGGCGTTGAGCGCGTTCTTCATCTCCGCAGGCATAGATAAACACAACGGGGAATTCAAGACCTTTACTTTTATGTATGGTAAGAATACGTACGCCATCGCCGCGTTCAATGGGTATATCAAGCTGTTCAAGTTTGCGCTTGCCTTCTTCAAAACTTTTTTTTTGCATATCCTCAATCGTGCTTAAAAACTGGGCTAGACTTTTTTTCTCCAGAACGGCGCGGCAGGCAAGCTCAAAAAGATAATGATAACTTTCCGTGCTTTCAAGGCCGTCAGCCTGAGCGGCAAGCGCCGTAAAACGATAGCCGAATTCGTACCATAATGTGGTAATAAGTTCAGGCAAATCAAGCACGCCTTTTTCAAATTGTTCCCGCAGACTATAATACTGTTCGCGGCCTTTTCGATAGCGGCGGCAGTCTTCATCGTCAAGCGCAGGTTCTACAGCTTCATCAAACGGCAGTTTTTTAAACTGAAGAATACATTCCGCCAGGGCAAGATCGCTAACATTAACAAACGGTGACCGAAGCAGCGCCGCGTACGAAAGTGCATCGCGTGGATATACAAGAAGACGCAGATACGAGACTGCATCAGCGACAAACGCTTCATTAAAAAGACTGCCCGGCTCTTCCGCATTGTAGGGAATATTAAAATCTTTCAGGGCGCGTTCAAGTTCGCTTTGATGCGATTTCTTGCGGACAAGCAGGGCAATATCTCCAAACTCGCAGGGAACTTCGCGGTCGCCGCCGGACTGCGGATCTTTTTTAAGAACAGTAAGCGGCGTTGGCCCGCGCACAATGCTGTTGATTTTGCGGGCAATGTACAGCGCTTCAAGTTCATGCCTCGAAAGCGCCGAAACACTGTTATGCTGCAGTGATTCAGCTTCGAGAAGCGCAACATGCATGAATGTGCGCGGAGAACAGTGCGAGCGGCGGCAGGAACCAAGCGGCGTAAATTCCGCATCGTAGGCCGCCGGCGGCAGAGAGCTGCCGGAAAAAACAACGCCAAAAAGAATGTTGAATGCCTCGATAAGTTCTGAGCGGGAACGGTAATTTGTTTCAAGCTGCAGTGTACGGCGCGGCCCATTGTGTTCCGGCAGCGCTTTATCAAGTGATCTAAATACCGAAACATCAGCGCCTCTAAAACGGTATATAGATTGTTTTTCATCACCCACAAAAAAAAGTTTGGTAGCAAGAATATCTTCCCGGTGCGGGAGGCCTTCATCCATGCGCTCTTCACGTTCAGCAAGCAGAAAGATAAGATCGCGCTGCAAACTGTTATTATCCTGAAACTCATCAACCATCAATGCTTTAAGCTGAGTTTTATAGACCTTTCGAATTTCCGGATAGCGCAGCAGCGTATCAACAGCAAGCTGCGCAATATCATGAAACGACAGCATTCCCGCAGTGCGTTTAAGTTTATTGCACTGTTTCTGAAACAGCTCAAGCAGAGTGCATACTTCCGCAAGAGTATCAAACTGAAGGGCGATATTTGCAATCGAGGCAAGCATGCCGGCGTTAGTCTTTTGTCCATGCACCGTGGAAAGTGCATTATAATATGCTTTAAGCGCAGCGGCTGCACAAACTGCATCGTGGGCATCTGTTCGTTCAAGCAATGGTTCAATGGCAGGCGGCGCGGGGAGCACCGGCTTTTTTTTTCGCGCATTCAACGACGCTTCAATAACTTCAAGAAGAACATAATAATCTTTTTTAATAAACGTACGGTGGAGAGAAAGCATCCGCGAAAAATCAACAGGGCTTGTAATAGAACTTTGGTGAAGGATAAAAGATGCAAATAAATTTTCTGCAAGCGATTTAATTTTTTTATCTGCAATGATTTTTTGCAAAGCTTTGTTCTCGCGGTTATCGAGTACAAAAGCAAGCGCCGCATTATTTATCATGTCAGAAAGACCTGCTTCCGCGCTGGTAAAATCCGGCGCTATGCCAAACAGCGCGGCCCCTGAACGGGCAATTTTTACGCACAACGAATCAAGCGTTTGAATAGATGCTTTGTAAAAATTATCAAGAGCTTTTTTTGCGGCGCTGTTTGAACTATTGGCAGACAGCATCGTGTAGATGCGTTCGTACATTTCGTTGGTTGCTTTGTTGGTAAACGTGATGGTAAGAATCTCATCAACGGATAAGCCTTGTTTCATAATAAGATAGGCATAGCGGCAGGCAAGAACAGTTGTCTTGCCGGAACCCGCGCCCGCCCGGACGACGGCATTGTATTCTGTGCGTACCGCTTCTAATTGGTCTTCATTAAGGTCTTCAAGAACACTGTCAAACAGCATCATGTCAGAGAGTATAGTGCAGAAGTGAAGCCTGTTTACAGGCTGTGCACTGGCGATGCCCGCTAAATATTCCGGCATTGACTACTGGTTACAGGCAGCCGGCAATGGTATAGTACGCCGTGACGATGTATGGTATTTCAAATAACTGAAGAAAATATTACTCAGGCCGCGCAGATAATTATAAATGGCGGGCTTGTTGCTTTCCCAACGGAAACAGTCTATGGCCTTGGCGCGGATGCTTTTAACCAAGATGCTGTCGCCCGGATTTTTGAGGTAAAACAGCGCCCTCGTTTTGACCCGCTGATTGTTCATATTGCCGCGTATGATGCACTGCCCCGGCTTGCAAACTGTGCCCGGCTTCCCGCTCAAAGGCAAACGCAGCTTGGCCTTCTTGCGCGGAATTTCTGGCCGGGCCCCCTTACGCTGATACTTCCCAAGCAGAGTGCCGTTCCAGACATTGTAACTGCCGGAAATGATACCGTTGCCGTCCGGCTTCCCGCACACGATGCCGCCTGCGCGCTTATCGAACGTTCTACCGGCGCACTTGCCGCGCCCAGTGCAAATCCGTTTGGTTATTTAAGCCCTACTTGTGCGGAGCATGTTGAAGCGCAGCTTGGAGCCAAAATCGATGCCATTCTTGACGGCGGCACTGCTCAAATTGGAGTTGAATCAACAGTGCTTGACTTGTGCGGCGCTGTCCCACGGATACTTCGCCCGGGGGGGGTTTCCGCCGGAGACATCACGTGTGTGCTGGGCGCACCGCCGGAGCTCCCGCAGGAAAGTCCAACGGCCATTCCTGCTGATGCATGCGTATCTCCAGGACAGCTTTCCAGTCATTATGCGCCGCAGACACCGCTTCTGCTTATTGAACGGCATGATAAGCCGCCGCGCACAGCCGGTGTGGCGTATCTGTATATCAGTAAAGCAGAGCATCCGGCGCTTTGTGGTGATGAATATGTTTTTTTAAGTGCGGAAGGCAGCCTAACCGAAGCGGCAGCAAACCTGTTTGCAGCGCTTCACCGGCTTGACGGCGGTGCATGGACACAGATTATCGCAGAAAAAGCCGAGAATAACGGAATTGGACGGGCAATTAATGACCGGCTTATACGGGCGGCACGCAGATGACACGAAAAAAGCTGCTGCCGCGGATTTTCGCCATCTTTTTTATCGCGCTGATCCTTGCCTCGGTGATCGGTGTTGCCACGCTTGCTCAGTTAAGCGGCAAGGAAGCGCGGCGGCAGCTTGAACTTGAAACACAGTATCTTTCAGCGCTCCTTAAGCTGAACAACGATCCTGCCGCATATACCCACCTGTTCGAAGACCGCATTACCCTGATCGGCCACGACGGCAAGGTGCTCTACGACAGCGCGGTACCGGCCTATTCAATGGATAACCATGCGCTGCGGCCGGAAGTACGCGCCGCATTAACAACAGGACGCGGCAGGGCATCGCGGCTTTCGGCAACATTGGGGCAGGAAACACACTATTACGCGCTGTTACTTGATGACGGCAAGGTTCTTCGCCTTACCCGCAAAGGTTTGAGCGTGTTTGGCTCTCTCGCGTTGTTTTCGTACTGGATCGTGCCGATTATCGCCTGCATACTTCTTGCTGTTTTTCTGCTGCGTGAGCGTGAGCGAAGTCAGAAACTGCGCCGGGAATTCAGTGCAAATGTTTCCCATGAACTTAAAACACCGCTTACTTCAATTATGGGATATGCGGAAATTATTTCGAACGGTATTGCCTACGCAGAAGACGTGCCTCGCTTTGCCGGACAAATTCATCGTGAAGCTGCCCGCCTCTTCAATCTTATAGAATGTATTATAAAACTTTCGCGGCTTGACGAGCTGGGAGAAGCGGAGTTCCGTACGGCATTTGAAGAGCTTAATTTTGAAGATTTATGCCGGAATGTTCTCAACGAGCTTGAGTATAAAGCCTGCCAGTATAAAGTTTCGTTGTCACTTGCGCGCACCGGCGAGAGTGCCGTTCTTTGGGGGATACCCTATACCCTTCATGATATGGTTTACAATCTTGTTGACAACGCGATCATTTATAATAAAGAAAACGGCAGTGTAACGCTTGCGCTGCATGTTGAGCAGGATCGCATCACTCTGATTGTGAAGGACACCGGCATCGGCATCAGTGCAGAACACCACGAGCGTGTTTTTGAACGTTTTTACCGTGTGGACAAGAGCCGTTCCAAAGAAAGCAGCGGTACGGGCCTGGGTTTGTCAATCGTCCGCCATGCGGCAGAGCTTCACAATGGAACGATTACGCTTGCAAGCATACCTGGTGAAGGAACTGAACTTACAGTATCCCTAAAAAAAACACGGCATGTTATGCTAAACAGGAATAATATGGCGTAGTTTACAGAAAATTTACAGAAGAGCCTGATTGATTTAACATTAACCAGATATGCTCTTGCTTTATTATTGTTATTTTTATGGAGGACAAAGATTGAAAAAGAAAATTTTTTATGGTATATGCGTGATGATTTTAGCCGCATGTACAGAGCGGGCGGCAGATGAGATAACCGTAATCTCGCGTGAAGATGGTTCTGGAACCCGAAGTTCGTTTATCGAGCTTTTTGGCATTGCGGAAAAAGACGCACACGGGAAGCTTGTCGATTATACGGTTGATACCGCCGATATTACCAACAGCACGGCAGTCGTCATTACCAGTGTTGCTGACAACAAACGTGCAGTAGGATATATATCGCTTGGGGCATTGAGCTCAACTGTCCGGGCGCTGGCCATTGACGGTGCAATGCCTTCCGAAGATACCATTCTGGACGGCAGTTATCAAATATCGCGCCCGTTTAATATCGTCGTCCGGCAAGAATTGTCTCCTGCCGCGCAGGATTTTATTACTTTTATTCTATCGCCGACGGGACAGGCTGTGGTGCGCGAAACGGGCTATGTTCCTGTTGAAGAAAGCGAACCGCCCTACGCCGGCACTTTTGCCGCCGGCCGTGTCGTCGTCGCCGGATCTTCGTCAGTTACGCCGTTAATGGAAAAACTGAAAGAGGCCTATATGACATACAACACCAATGCCGCAATAGAAATTCAGCAGAGCGATTCAACAATGGGCATCAATAATACAATCAGTGGCATTGCTGAAATCGGTATGGCATCACGTGAGCTTAACGCAAGCGAGCGTACGCAGGGGCTTCGTTCTATTGTTATTGCGTTTGACGGCATTGCCATCATTGTTAATACGGAAAATCCAGTTGAAGAACTAAGCCGCGAGCAAGTTCGCGCGATCTACAAAGGAGACGTTACAGCATGGCAGGAACTGCGGTAGGAGCCGGTTGTGAAGAAGCTTGAAGGCGCTGCCCGTGCGCTTTTTTTTGTGTCGGCGTGTGCATCGGTATTTCTTGCGGCGCTGATCTGTTTTTTTATTTTTTTCAACGGTGTACCGGCACTGATTTCGATTGGCCCGCTTGAATTTCTCGGCGGTAAAAAATGGCAGCCCTTACAGGGAGTATTTGGTATTCTGCCGATGATTACCGGCAGTTTATGCGTTACGGCCATTGCCTTGGGGATTGGTGTTCCAGCAGGTATTTTTACCGCCGTTTATCTCGCGCGTTTCTGCCCAAAGCCGCTCTACCGGCTGTTCAAACCGGCGGTAGATTTGCTGGCCGGCATACCGTCCGTCGTGTTCGGCTTTTTTGCACTACAGGTTTTCGTACCGGTCGTGCGGGAAATTTCTGGCGGGAGCGGTACGAGCATGATTGCCGCAGCGCTTGTGCTGTCAATGATGATACTGCCAACGATTATTTCGGTGAGCGAGGCGGCAATTCGCACCGTGCCGGAAAGCTATTTTGAAGGCTCCCTTGCCCTGGGAGCAAGCGTCGAACGCAGCGTTTTTTTTGCTGTGCTTCCTGCAGCGCGTTCGGGAATTGCCGCGGCAGTAATTCTGGGCGCTGGGCGGGCGTTTGGCGAAACAATGGCCGTGTTAATGGTTGCGGGGAATCAGGCGGTTATGCCGCGGGGGCTTTTTAAGGGGCTGCGTACGCTTACTACAAATATTGCTTTGGAAATGGGCTATGCGGCCAACCTCCACCGTGATGCGCTTATTGCTACGGCAGTTGTGCTCTTTGTATTTATCCTTGTTATCAATATAGCTTTTGCGTTTACCAACCGCAAATAATTGTTTTGAACAAGCCCCCCAAGCAAACGGGGGGCACGCGGCGAGGTGCCGCGCTTTGGTTTTATTGGTTGTATCTGGTTTAATACCCCGCGGCTCTGCCGCGGTTCAAAATTCAAAAACATTTGAAAGATTGGTATTAAAGCAGATACACTAAAAAAATTTCCTATCCAACGACAGCCC
>JAITHM010000082.1 GCA_031279965.1 Spirochaetaceae bacterium | reverse complement strand
GTGTGTGTGTGTGTGTTCGGCAGCTCGCCGGCTAAACTTGAGGGAAAATGCGCTCTGTTGTGTTTCCACGGTTCACCGCCTATTTTCATACTGGAAGCAGGGTAACACGAGGCGGGAATTTTCGTCAAGCGGGGGCGACGAGGTGCGCAGCAGGGGCCAGGCTAGCTTGACATTTTTCCGGAAAAACCAGAAACTAGGGGAAATTTATGAGGGGGCATTACTATGCATACTGATATTGAATATGTGATTGGCAGAGAGATCCTTGATTCGCGGGGAAATCCCACGGTAGAGGTTGAAGTAGGATTGGAAGATGGGTCATCGGGCCGGGCGGCGGTTCCGTCAGGTGCGTCAACCGGGGAATATGAAGCGGTTGAGCTTCGTGACGGGGATAAGGGACGTTATCTTGGTAAAGGCGTTCAAAAAGCTGTTGATAACGTCAACGAGGCAATTGCTGAAGAACTGATTGGACGTGATGCACTTGACCAGGTGAGTGTTGACCATGCGATGCTTGAGCTTGATGGAACTGAAAACAAAGGGAAACTTGGGGCAAACGCGATTCTGGGTGTCTCAATGGCTGTTGCCCGTGCGGCGGCGGATTGTGTTGGTCTGCCTCTTTACAAATATATTGGTGGAATTCACACAACAATGTTACCGGTGCCGATGGCAAACATTATTAACGGCGGCAAACATTCAGATAATAAAATAGACTTTCAAGAGTTTATGGTTATGCCTGTTGGCGCAGAAAGTTTTACTGATGCGGTGCGATGGACAGCAGAAGTATTCCACAATCTTAAAAAGCTTCTTAATGATGCGGGACACAATACCGGCGTAGGCGATGAAGGAGGTTTTGCGCCGAATATTGGCAACGAAGAAGCAATTTCTTTTATCTTGAAGGCAATTGAAAAAGCAGGCTATAAACCTGGCGATCAATTTCGTATCGCGCTGGACTGTGCGTCATCTGAACTTTTTGACGAAGGCGGCAAAAAGGGATATAAGTTCTGGAAATCAAATCCCGATAAACTTTTCAGCGCAGCTGATATGATTAAGCTTTATGAAGACTGGGTATCGAAATATCCCATCATCTCCATTGAAGATCCGCTTGATCAGAACGATTGGGAAGGTTATGCAAATATGACGCGCACTCTGGGAGGAAAAATTCAGATTGTTGGCGATGATTTTTTTGTAACCAATACAAAGCGGCTTGAACGCGGCATTAAAGAGGGTTCGTGTAACAGTATTCTTATCAAAGTGAATCAAATTGGTACCGTAAGCGAGACTATCGAAGCAATTGATATGGCAAAACGTGCTGGTTATACCGCCGTTGTTTCGCACCGCTCTGGCGAGACTGAAGACACTTTTATTGCCGATTTGGTCGTAGCCCGGGAAACAGGGCAGATTAAAACCGGTTCTATGAGCAGAACAGATCGTATTTGCAAATATAATCAGCTTATTCGTATTGAAGAACAGCTTGAAGATGTTTCGGTCTATGCCGGCATGAATGCTTTTTACAATTTGAAGAAATAGCCTGATTCACAACAGACCCCTTTTCTGCCATAACAATGTTTTGGTGAACATGGAAAAGGGGCTGTTATCATTGATAAGAAAGCCTTAAATCGTGGTTCTGCGCCGTTTTTTAGCATCTTTTTGGACTATCGTTCTCTTTGCAACGCTGTTTGCCGGATGTGCTTCTACAGGAAAACTGGAACGTAGTGATACAGCATTCATTATGATTGTTGCTGTAGGAGATAATCTTATCCATAAAGAATTGATCAGCAATGCCGCAACCGGTGACGGTGAATTTAATTTTGAACCCTATTATCGTGATGTGCGCAAATTTGTTCGTTCCGCCGATATTGCGTTCATTAACCAGGAAACGCTTACCGCAGGTGAAGAATTTGGCTATTCAGGCTACCCTTTGTTTAACGGCCCTACAGAAATTGCTGATGCGCTGGTGAAGACAGGCTTTAATGTGGTAAATCAGGCGAGTAACCACACGATGGACAAAGGCGAAGGCGCGGTATTTGCTGTGCTCAATTACTGGAAAAAGAAACGGGGCGTTACCGTACTTGGCATTCATGAATCAGAAGCGGCCCGCGAAAAACCGGCTATCAGGACTGTTAAAGGCATTAAAATCGGGTTTTTATCGTATACCTATGGCCTTAACGGCCTTGCACTTCCCAAAGATAAACCCTATCTTGTTTCGTTAATCGATCGCCCTGTAATGGCACGGGAGATTGATGCGCTGCGGCCGCTCTGTGATTTTCTTGTTGTCTCGATGCACTGGGGTAATGAGTATGAACATACACCAAGCCGCAAGCAGGAAGATTTGGCCGGCTTTCTTGCTGAACACAACGTCGATCTTGTTATTGGCCATCACCCTCATGTGCTTCAGCCGGTGCGCTGGTTTAATCGCAGTGACGGCGGCATGATGCTGTGTTTTTTTTCACTGGGAAACTTTATTTCCGCGCAAAGTGAGCATCCGCGCATGCTTGGCGGCATGATGCGTGTTATCATTTCAGTGCAGAAATCAGGAAACGCCCTTCCCCAAGAGGGTGCACCGGGAAAGCCGCGCATACCAAAGCTGGAACATAATGAAAGTTCCGAAATGCTGCCGCCTGCAATTCTCAGTGCAGAATTGATTCCTCTGGTAACTCATTATGAACAAGGTTTTAAAGGGTTTAAGGTGTATCCGCTGGAAAATTACTCTGCCGCTCAAGCGGAACTTCACGCACTTAATCGGGCAAACAATGCTTTGACAGTGGATTATTTTACCAACCTGCTTAAAACGGTGCTGGATGATGCAGACAGCCGCTAAGTGCGGTGTTTACGCATTTTGTATTTGTGCTATTTGAAAAATATCATAGGGGTCGTCGCCAAGCCGCCGGTGTTGAATTGCTTCAAGTATATGTTCAGCGGCGATAGTATCTTTCGCTTCAAGATCAGCTATTGTGCGGGCGACACGGAGAACGCCGTGATATGCCCGTCCGGAAAGAGCAAGTTTATCGACAGCTTTAAGCAGCGCCTGATGTGCTCGCGGCTCGAGAGCGCAGCTTTGGTCAAGGAGTGCGCCGTTAATCTGAGAGTTGCGCCGGATCGCAAATTGACGGAACCTTGCCTGTTGTATTTCGACAGCGCGGCGCACTCGGGTTGCAATTGACGAGCTTGCCTCACTATGCTGACCGAAACTGTTAAGCGGCGCGGCAAGAACAGGTGCCCGAAGTTCTACCCGGTCGAGCAATGCCCCGCCCAGCTTTTTCCAATACCGGTTAATTTGATCACTAGAGCATAAACAGCCCCCATCCCCGTGTCCCGCTATGCGTGCTCCAAGCTTGCCGCAGGGACAGGGATTTGCCGCAAGGATCAGCTGAAAATTCGCAGGAAGACGAACCGGGCCTTCAACACGGGAGATTGTAATTACACGGTCTTCCAACGGTTCTCGAAGCGCCTGAAGTACGTTCACCCTGAATTCAGGTACTTCATCAAGAAACAACGCGCCAAAATGGGCAAGACTGATTTCTCCAGGTCGCACTGACTTGCCGCCGCCGAGGATCCCTTCAGCGCTCGCTGAATGATGCGGCGAACGAAAAGGTGGTGCTGTAATAAGCGAATCACAATTGGAACCGAAAACAAGACTGTGCAATTTAGTTACCTCGACCGCTTCTTTTGACGTTAACGGCGGCATAATTGAAGGCAGACGGCGTGCAAGCATCGTTTTACCCGCGCCGGGAGGGCCAAAAACAAGCAGATTATGTCCTCCTGCGGCAGCGATTTCCAGCGTGCGTTTGTACCGTTCCTGACCATGAACTTCGGCAAAATCGCCGCAATGGGACGCTGTTCCCGCCGAAGCCGCGGGAAAAGTATTCCGTGGTTCTGCTAAAAAAACGCCTGTTTTTTCACGGTACTCAAGCGCCGCTACCGCATCATTCAACGATGACACTCCGGCAACACATCCTTTTGAGGCAAGTATCTCTGCCTCAAAGGCGTTTTGTTTGGGTACCATGATAAATTGTATTCCGGCGGCAAGGGCTGCGGCAGTTGCTGCAAGTACTCCGCGGACAGGACGAATTCTGCCGGAAAGTTCAAGTTCGCCCAAGACCATAGTCCGGCCAACGGTTGGCACAATACCTGCCGCCCGCGCTACCGCAAGCGCAATTGGCAAATCAAGGGCGGCCCCATCCTTTTTGATTCCGGCCGGGGCAAGATTGATAAGAATACGGTCGTTGGGAAAGGTATATCCAGAATTGCGAAATGCAACCTTAATCCGGTCTTTCGCTTCTCGAACAGCGCCGGCGGCAAGACCGGAAACATCAATACCGGGTATTCCTCGCCGAATATCAGCTTCGATGCGAATAAGTATCCCATCGCAGCCCCACGGTACAAATGACATAACAAACATACCCTATCCATCGCACGAGTATGCAGGGCGCTTGGGTTTTCATCAATTTTTCCCAATGCTTTGCCGCGGTAAGTCTGAAAACACAATTCCCATAAAAGCTGTTACAATAACTGCGCGGGATCAACATCAACTTCAATGTAGACACGGGCATCTTTGCTGTTTTCGTATTTTTCGAGGGCAATGCGGACGGCGCGGTGCAGTTCCGCCATATCGGTACCGCGCAAAAGTATCTGTCGGCGAAAGTTGCCCGCAATAAGTGAAAGGGGGCACTCTGCCGGCCCTAATATATCTGCGCCGCGCGGCAAAAGCGGGCGGACAAGCACGAAGAACCGCCCCAGCGCACTGGCGACACGATCGCTCTCCCGTCCCCGTGCCACCACACGGATAAGACGGCTGTACGGAGGGAAGCCTTGCATACGGCGGTTTTCAAATTCAGCGCGGAAAAAACCTTCAACGTCCAGCGCGCACGCCGCCTGAATCACACCGTCGTTGGGACGGAGCGTCTGCACAAGTACCTTGCCGTCCGGGAAAAAACGCCCCGCCCGCCCGGCTACCTGCACAATCAACGAAAATGTGCGCTCAGCGGCGCGAAAGTCCGGCAGATGAAGTCCCGTGTCGGCAAAGATAACGCCGACAAGCCGGACACCGGGGAAATTAAGCCCTTTGGCGACCATTTGCGTTCCTAACAGAATGTCGATGGCTCCCGCTTTAAAAAGCGTCAGCGTTTCTTCAAGCCCGCCCTTCTTTTCGATTGTGTCCGCGTCAAGCCGCCGTAGCCTGAGTTCGGGAAAACGGCGCTTAACTTCTTCTTCTACCATCTCGGTGCCTATCCCCATAAAGCCTGCCTCAAGCGAACCACAGGACGGGCATGATTCGGGGGGGCGTGTCTCGTAGCCGCAGTAATGACAGACGGCCCGTCCCCGTGCTTTATGCCAAGTAAGCGAAACAGAACAGCGCTTACAGCAGAGTTCGTAGCCGCAGTCTTTGCAATGATAGAAATAGGCAAAGCCGCGTCTGTTCAAAAAGAGTATCGTTTGCCGGCCGGCCAATGCCGTCTGCCGTATCTCTTCTTGCAGTTCCAGAGTAAGGCAGCTTGATGTATGTTCAAGACTGACCGGTTTTACCAGCGGAGCAGCGCCGCCTGAAAGCCGTGCGGTAAGATTAAGCCGGTGAATACGGCCTTCCGCCATCAGCTTCCATGCTTCTGCCGATGGTGTTGCAGAGCCCATAAGCAGTGCCGCACCTGTCATCGCCACACGGCGCATCGCCACCTGCCGTGCATGATAACGTGGCGTATTCCCCGACTTAAACGAGCCGTCATGTTCCTCGTCAATGATGACAAGGCCAAGTTCCTTGACCGGTGCAAAAATCGCGCTGCGTGGGCCTACCACAATGCGCGCCTCACCCTGGCGGATCCGCGTCCATTCACGGAGGCGTTCGCTCCCGCTCATCGCCGAATGTATCATCGCCGCCGTATTCGCAAAGCGCCGCGTTACTACCTCCGCCGCCTGATGAGTAAGTGAGATTTCGGGGACAAGGTATATCACCGACTTTCCTGCGGCAAGCGCCTGTTCCGCCGCCCGCAAAAACACTTCTGTCTTGCCCGATCCGGTTATGCCGTAAAGATAGAAATGAAGCGGCGGCTTATTTTCGGTTTCTGCTCCTTCGCGGCGCATTCCCCAGCCAGCCTGCTGGACGATCTCATGCAATGCATCCTCCTGCTCCTGCGAAAGGGTAAGCGGGCGTTCCTCGGCGGAATCAAGCGCGTCACCGCCAAGCGTTGGGATGACGGCGGCGCGGCGGCCAGAGGGGAGCATTGCAAAGAGCGCCTCGCCTTCAGAGCAAAGGTAGTATGCGGCCACCCAGCATGCAAGCGCGATTTCGTCTTCACCAAAAAGTGGAGCTTTATCAACCACACGGCGGATTGCCTTGATTTTGTCTGCGTCAAGGCCGGCGGGAGGCGTTTCGCGTTCTGCAACAATACAGCCGACTGCTTCGCGCCGTCCGAATGGGGCCATCGCCCGTCTGCCAACGGCGGCCTCGCCCTTTTCATCGGCACGGTAGGTAAAGCGTTGTTTTACCGGTGTATCAAAAAGCAGTTCAAAGTAATGCGGCATGACCAGAGTATAATAATGAGTGTGGAGTGTGGACAGACCCAAAGCCAAGGCGTGTTGTCTGCCTAAGAAAACACTAGGATGAAGGCAGCGAGTTAATTATACTTAGTCGATGATAAAACGGCTTATTCTTTGTTTTCTTGTGGCTGTCATGTGTTCATGCAGCACACTCAATGGCCGTACGGCGGTTAAATGGGGAGTCCTTGGCACAGGCGGGGTGCTGATAGGCATGTCACTTGCCCTTAACTCCCATAAAATAGACGATACGCTTACCCAAGAACCTTTCAACGCCTCTATTATAGCAGGTGGTTTTTTTCTTATGATCGGCGCGATACTTGCCTTGCTCGACTATAGTTCCTGATTAATCAGCGCTGCCTTAAAGGTTCAAAGCCGTCTCTAAAGCAAGTTTTACCATGCCGCCAAACTTTAGCTGGCGGTCATCAGCGCTCATCGCTTCTCCGGTAACCAGCGAATCGCTGCAGGTAAGGAGCATCAGTGCCTGTTTGTGCAGGCTTATCGCATTTGCATACAGCGCAAAACCTTCCATTTCAACGGCCTGTGCATTTTGCGAACGCTTAATGCTTTCTTCAAGACTGTATTTATTGTAAAAACTTTCACTGCAAAATACCCGGCAAAGCTCCGTCTGAATCCCCTGTTCCCGTGCTGTTTCACAGGCAAGCGTAGTCAGTGAGTCAGTTGCCCGAAGCGTATTATTTTGTACGTCAACACCAATGTCTTCTGCATAGCGTGAAAAACTCGTAACATCCTGCGCAATAAGAATATCACCGACCTTAACATCTTTTGAATAGGAACCTGCTGAACCTACCCTGATAATTGTTTCTACATCATAAAATTTATAGAGCTCATACGAATAAATCCCCATGGAAGGTATGCCCATACCGTGTGCCATAACGGTCAATTCTTTGCCGTTATAAGATCCTGTGTAAGCAGGGATTCCCCGCACATCACTTACAAGACGTGCATCCTTGAGGAACTGTTTGGCAATCCATGTTGCCCGCAGCGGATCTCCCGGCATAATCACCGTCTGCGCGATTTCATTTTTCTGTGCCTTGTTGTGTGGTGTCATAACTACTCCTTAACACTCTATTATAATTAAAAACATACCTGCAAGTACATCAATACGTACCTTATGGTCTGTCGCAGCATTGCTTAATCCAAAAAATCCCCGCCGCCATTTTACAGCGTCAAGCGGCCATTTTAAGTTTATGCTGGCTGCCTTCCACGGTGATTCTCCCATTGGGAAAACTGAAATTACCGTGCCGGGCGCCGCATCAAATTCAACAGAATTGCACGCCAGAAAAACATCTTCTCGGGCGGTGCGCCAGCGGACAGGGCGGCGTTCCCGTTCAAACAGTGCATAAAGCCCGATGATGTGCGCAAGTCGACCACCGCCACCGCCGACAAGAATAACCTCGTCACATCCTTTGTCAAAAAGCATGTCGACAGCAAGCTCTGTGTCTGTCCAATCCTTGTCTGCCGAATAGCGAAGCACCCGCCCTGCCGGGTACGCCGCAAGCACCGCCTCATCCTCCAACGAATCCATGTCGCCAACAATCCAATCAGGCCGTATCCCTGCCGCTTCGGCGGCATGCAAGCCGGAATCTGCCGCAACAATTACCGCAGCGTCCTGTGCAAGTAACGCGCTTACCTGAGCTAATGGTCCTTCGCCGCCAATAAACGCTACGCCCCGCATCAAGATTTATTATAACATGCCGGCGCTCACAACTTCAACGCCTAATTGTTGACTCGTTCAACATATTCATTGGTTTCGGTGTTTACAAGGATTTTTTCATCTTGCTTGATAAAAAGAGGAACGCGTACAACAAGACCTGTTTCTGTTGTAACGGGCTTTGTTGCGCCGGAAACAGTGTCCCCTTTGATATAATTTTCGCTTTCGGCAACGGTAAAGACAACCTTATACGGTATTTTTATATCGATGGTTTTTTCTTCCCAAATGGTAAGCTCATAGTTTTTATTTTCTTGAAGGTAGAGCTTTTTATCATCCATACCGCTGATTGGCACCTCGTATTGTTCATACGATTCGTTATCCATAAAATGATAGTTTGTTTGATCCGCATACTGATATTGACAGGAACGCACCTCTACCTGCGCATCTTCAACCTCCTGCTGGGTTGGTATCGTCGTCGAAAGAACGGAACCGTCTTTGATACTTTTCATTTTTACGCGGGCAACGGCAGTTCCCTTGCCCGGTGTATGAAATTCACGCTCCACAACAATATAAGGTTGACCCTTCTGCAGGAGACATGTCCCCTTTACAATATCTACGCCACGTATCATAATTTCCTCACTTATCGTACAGTATACTGGCTCATGCGCTTTGTCAAGCAAACGCAGTCAGCCGGAACTGCCGGGAGTTTGCAGGGAAGTAGAGAGTCATGACGATTTTAATAGATGAAAAACCAGCGGATATTACCCTTGATACAGAAAAAAACGTGGGGGATGTCCTCTCCGCGCTTGAAGGCTGGCTTACCGGCAGCGGTCTTGGAATTGCCGGTATCATGATTGATGGCGCAATTATTGGAAGCACGGCGCTTGACGCCGCATTCACGACAGAAATTACGGCGGTTAATGAACTTTCTCTTGTGACCGTTCCGGTAGCGGCGCTTTGTCTTGATGCGCTGCGCACAGCACAACTCATGCTCAAAGCCAATGATTGCGCCGCCTGGAAATTAAGCCCTGCGGCAGGCTTTTTGCATAGCTACGAGCGCGAGCTTGTCACGCATCTTGATGCCGCCTTCGCCGAAGGCTCCTCTTTCGACCTTGAAAGAATAATTGCCGAGCGGGAGCGTGAACTCAATGACCCTGCCGCGGAATTTCTTTCGTTAGAAGATTCAATCGAAGATACCACCAACCGGCTTGAAAATTTTGCCCTTGATCTTCAAATGGGTAAAGACCGTCAAGCGGCCGAGACAGCTGCACAGTTTGCGGCGTTGGCGGCAAAAGTCTTTCGGCTCGTACCACTCTTGCGCTGTACTGGATTACGCTTTGAAGATCTTGAACTTGGGGATGGTTTTTTTGAAGAATTCAGTGCGGCACTTCGAGAATTTTTCTCCGCATACGAAGCGGGAGACACGGTGCTTTCAGGCGATCTTGCTGAATATGAAGTCGCACCGCGTCTTAAAGATTTTTATATGTCGCTTAAAAAGCACAGCGCTTATCATCAAGGATAAAAAGGAGTTGCTATGTTAGGCCCATTATTTCTGTTACAAACTTTACAAGAATTCAACATCAGTTCTAACGATACGCTTCCTCATAAAATTGCTTTTATTGCGGGAGTTATTATTCTTGCTGCAATTATGATTTATTTAAATGTTTCTAAAAAAGTTCGGAACAGCAAAGCGTTTTCAACAGGTAAAGTTGGTGCTTTTGACAAACTCTCTGTTGAAGATGAAGCCTACAAAAAAATCGCAAAAACTTACCGCCTTAATAAAGTAGAAGTTGTTTTGCTTAAAGAGATTTTAAGCGGCAGCAGAGCAGAGCCGGAAGATGTTCTTAAAAACGAAAACATGCTGGACAGCCTGTTCAAGACGACATATCAACGTTTGGCAAAAGAAGTTATCTCTTCGCCGGATGCGTTGCGTGACATGCAAATGCTTTTTTCAGTGCGTAAGGCGATAGCATACTTTCAGGATAATAGTGAACGCGCCGCTTCTGCCAAGCCGCGTATACCGCGTGCTTCACCGCGGGCAGAAATTTCTGCGCCGTGTGTAGTTAACCTAGTTAAGCTTGAAGCGGTTAAAGAAAAAAATAAGCTTGTCAAAAAACTGAAAGTTGCCGGAGAAGGAATTTCAGGGACACTGATTGATATATCATCCGGCGGTTGTGCAATAAAATCATCAACAAATATCAAAGCAGGCTTGCAGATACGTATTGAGTTTGCTATTGGAAATACGAAGATTGCCGCACTTGGACAGATACTTAGAATAAACAACGACGCACGCGGAATTGTTTTTCATATTCAATTTATAAAGATCCAGCCGCGCACCCGCTGTACAATTAATGCGTATGTTTTTGGATATTTAAATGGAACGTGATGAACTCCTCCGCAGAATAACGACCTTTCCGCTCGTTGCCGGAGAACTTGCGCGTGATATGCTTGCCGGAGATTTTCGCTCAGTTTTTCGGGGTGAAGGTATTGAATTTGATGAAGTCCGCCGCTATGAACAGGGTGATGATGTCCGTACGATAGACAGAAATGTAAGCGCCCGCTACGGTACGCCATACGTCAAATTGTACCGCGAGGAGCGGGAACTTACCGTATTTGTCGTACTGGATACTTCTGCGTCGATGTTTGTCGGCGGCGGTGCGGCGATACCTCTACGCCGTATAGAACAGGCGATACTGGCCGCCGCGCTGATTGCGTTTTCGGCGGAGCGTTCAGGGCAGCGTTTTGGCGCGTTGCTTTTTGACAGCGATACCCGGGCTATTTTTAAGCCAAAGCGCGGCCGCAGCCACGTAATGGCCTTTGCCCAGACTGCACTCCAGGCAAAGCCGGAAGGCCGCGGCAGCGCGTTGGAAAGCGCCCTTATGACAGCTTCAAGGCTCCTTAAACGAAGAAGCATTGTCGTTGTTATTTCTGATTTTTTAAGCCTTGGCTGGGAACATGAACTGGGGAGCCTTTCTGAAAAACATGACTGTATTGTCTGCCGTGTTAGTGACCCCCTTGACGCAGAAATCCCCAATGTTGGCCTTGTAACTATAGAAGATCCGGAAACAGGCGCTTTGAGCACCTGCAATACCGCATCGGCTGCTTTTCGCAGCGCCTGGTCAGAATGGAATGCTGAACGCACAGCATTGTGCACCTCAATTTTTCATCGGTTCCGGCTGGCACACATTGAACTTTCCACAGCGGATGATGTTGTCCGTATTCTCAAAAATTTCTTTCGATCCCGCAAGCGCCGCGCTTAACTGAACTTGCCAAAATAGGGGCAGACAAGATTGCCGCCCCTGCTTGCACAAGCAAACATGAAATCAACGCCGCCCCATACTATGCAATGAATTTGACATTGATGCCGGAATAGTTGTTTTCAATATTCATTTCGTCAAGAATCTGCGAAATCTGTCCTTGATGATGAACGGTATGCACAATAAGCTGATGAATCATGAACGACAGTGGAACTGCCGGAGGATTGCCGCCATACCATTCAACGTTAACAGATGCGTTAAACTCGTCATCACGCAACGCTGCGGCAAAATCGACAAAGCCCACACTGATGGCTTCCATTACCGGTTTAAGCGCAGTCCACTGCGCACCGGTTAATGCACCATCTGGTATGGAACAATCTTTTATCGCATCAATCGTCTTTGCCGCCGCACTGCCAGCTTCCAGGGCGGTTTTATATATACCTAGAAAAAAGTACATTCCGCTGATGCAATGACGAAAAAGTCCTGAAATGCTTTTGTAATAACTGCCGCGATCTTTTTCGCGCTCTTCATTGGACAGCGTATCCAAAAGAGCATAAATAGCCTGATGTTTTTCCCGCAGGTGCTGGGCGTACATACATATTGTATTTTTCATATTTTCTCCATAAAAATTAAAAATTTTAAAGGCCGGACAATCCGGCTTTATGCGTCTTTGTATACTACTGTAAATCGCATAAAAAAACAGCATGACAAGCAGAATTTGAAAAAGCAGGTTTTTACCGTTCCGGCTGTTTACGACGTTTTGCCAGCCCGGATAAGGGCTTTGCGAAGCAAAGACCAGGGCTGGCAAAATGTGCCGCAATGAGGCGTGGGAATGGGCGCAGCCCATGACCTAGCCG
>JAITHM010000056.1 GCA_031279965.1 Spirochaetaceae bacterium | reverse complement strand
GCCGGCGCGGGCTTTATTGTCGCGCTCACCGGAGAAATCATGACGATGCCCGGCCTTCCGCCCGTGCCGTCCGCCGAAAAAATCGACGTGGACAACACCGGCAAGATTTCCGGCCTGTTTTAGACATCACTGCTTAAGAACAAAAACCGTCCCAAAATGGACGGTTTTTGTTCTTAAGATTATGCGGTCTCGCTACAGCGTGACGGCAGCTGTGTTCAAATCTGCAATTCCCCCAATAATTGTTGAAAATACTTTCCTTTAAAGCAAAAATTTTATATACTTGATGTATGAATACCATTGATCCAAGATACGCAAATTATTTTGCTATTTTAAAAGAAGAGCTTGTTGCGGCAATGGGCTGTACTGAGCCCGCTGCAATTGCGTTTGCCGCCGCACGAGCGCGCGAGGAACTAGGCGCTCTTCCTGAACGTGTTACGCTTATTGTAAGCGGTAATATTATCAAGAATGTGCGTAGCGTCGTCGTGCCGCATACCGGCGGGCTACACGGCATTAAGGCGGCAGTGGCGGCAGGTGTCATTGCAGGAAACTCTGCCAAAAAGCTTGAAGTAATAGACGGCGTAACTTCTGCGGAACAGCCCAAAATCAAGCAGTTCCTTGATAATATCCCTATCAGTCTGGAGATGAGTTCGAGTGAGAACGTTCTTGAAATTGATATTACCGTATATAAAGGTTCGTCAAAGGTACGGGTACTGATAATTGGAAGTCATACCAATATATCGCGTATTGAAAAAGACGGTGTTTGCACTTTTCAAGGTGAAAATCTTCTTGAGCATGTCGAAACTGACCGGAGTCTTTTAAGCGTCGAAGGAATACTGGACTATGCTGAAACAGTTGATATAAATGAAGTACGTCCTCTTATAGAGCGTCAAATTGAATATAACTCAGCAATTTCCGCAGAAGGACTCTTAAGCAATTGGGGAGCAAATATCGGAAGCGTTTTACTGACAGAATCAAGCGATAATCCCCAAGTGCGGGCGCGCGCCGCGGCTGCCGCCGGTTCTGATGCACGCATGAGCGGATGCGAACTTCCCGTTATTATACTTTCCGGAAGCGGCAATCAAGGCATGACGGCTTCACTTCCTGTTATTGAATATGCTAAAACATTACAGTCTGATCATGAGACGCTTATCCGCGCTCTGGTTTTGTCAAGCTTGATTACGATCCATTTAAAGACCGGCATAGGGCGGCTTTCGGCATATTGCGGTGTGGTAAGCGCAGGTGCCGCGGCAGGCGCGGGAATCGCGTATTTACATGGCGGGCGTTTTGAAGAGATTGCCCACACTATTGTGAATGCACTTGCAATAACTTCCGGCATTGTGTGTGATGGAGCAAAGCCATCATGCGCGGCCAAAATTGCTTCGGCAGTAGATGCCGGTATTCTTGGTTACAAAATGTTTAAAAATGGCCAGCAATTTTACGGCGGGGAAGGGCTTGTTGCACGCGGACTTGAAGAAACTATTGCGAACATAAGCAGGCTTGGCAGAGTAGGAATGCAGCTAACGGATAAAGAGATTATCAATATTATGCTACATGATGAGTAGCATAAAAAATATAACACTAATGGAGGAGTTATATGAAAAATTTGTTGACAAGCCTGCCGTTCAGGCTGGTGGTGGCACTTGCACTCGGTATTATTGTTGGTCTTAATACCAGTGAACAGATAATGCAAGTGATCGTTACAGTGCAAAACATAATGTATCAGATTATTATGTTTGCAATTCCGCTTATCATTATCGGTTTTATCGCGCCATCGATAACGCGGCTTGGAACGTCGGCTTCGCGCATGCTCGGTATTGCATTGATACTGGCGTATTTTTCCAGTGTTGGCGCGGCGCTTTTTTCAACGGTGGCAGGCTTTGGTATTATTCCATTCCTTAATATTTCCACTGCGGCAGAGGCAAACAGAGAATTACCTAAGCTGATTTTTGATTTGAAAATTCCGCAAATTATGCCGGTAATGAGCGCATTGGTCGCATCTGTTTTAATAGGCCTTGCCGCTGTGTGGAACAAGGCATCTACAACAATCTCGCTGCTTGAAGAATTTCAAAAAATTGTTCTCTCTATTGTTACTGTTATAATCATCCCCATTCTGCCTTTTTTTATTGGTTGCACTTTTGCCGGCCTTGCCTACGAAGGTTCGATAACCCGCCAGCTCCCTGTTTTCCTTATTGTTGTAGTAATAGTTATGGCAGGGCATTATATCTGGCTTACACTCTTGTATCTTATAGCCGGCATCTATTCGGGAAAGAATCCTCTGCGGGTTTTAAAGCATTATGGCCCCGCATACCTTACCGCGGTTGGCACAATGTCATCTGCTGCCACTCTGCCGGTTGCGCTACGGTGCGCCCGCAAGTCTGACGCATTGCGCGAAGACATGACGGCGTTTGGTGTTCCACTTTTTGCCAATGTTCATCTTTGCGGATCGGTACTTACCGAAACGTTTTTTGTTATGGTCGTTTCCAAAATTCTTTATGGTGCAGTACCGCCGCTTGGCGCGATGATACTTTTCTGCGTTTTGCTTGGTATTTTTGCGATAGGCGCACCGGGTGTTCCTGGCGGCACAGTAATGGCATCACTTGGTCTTATCACCAGTGTATTAGGATTTTCGAGCGAAGGCACCGCGTTAATGCTGACGATATTTGCACTACAAGACAGTTTTGGTACTGCATGCAATGTAACAGGTGACGGGGCGCTCAGCCTTATACTTACTGGTTACGCAGACAAACATAAGATAGCCAACGATTCCACGCCCCGTTAAAAGAGAGGCGTGTTGCGTAGTGTGTATTTTGTTTGCTGATTATGACGATAAAAGAGCTTGAAGCAACAATACTCCGATATCAGGAGGCATACTATTCTGGCGAAGGATTGGTAAGCGATGCTGAATTTGACGCGTTGTGGGATGAACTTTCCCGGCGTAAAAGTGACAGCCCTGTGCTCAAGGCGATAGGCAGTGAGCGGACAGGACATGATCATGATAACATCGATGGGTTTCCCAAAGCGCGTCACATTATTCCAATGGGCAGTCAAGAAAAGGCCGCAAACGAAGCAGATTTTTTTTCGTGGGCAAAAAAACTAAGTTTAAGTGCATTTGTAGTGCAATTTAAGCTTGATGGCGCAAGTCTTGAGCTGCAATATGAAAAAGGTAAGCTTATCCGCGCTGTTACACGGGGCGATGGTATTACAGGCGCGGATATAACGCCGAATGTAGTAAAAATGTGCGGTGTTGTGCACGAGCTTGACTTGTCATGGACGGGCGGAGTGCGCGGCGAAGTGGTAATGTTTCACAATGTATGGCACGAAAAATACACAGCAAAAGCAAATTGCCGGAATGCCGCAAACGGCCTTATGCGCCGCAAAGACGGCAAAGGCGCCCAAGATCTTACGCTGATAAGCTATGATGCATCGGCGGCTGGCGATGACATGTTTTTTACCACAGAAACAGCAAAAATCGCCTGGCTTGAAGAACGGGGGTTTTATGTTTCGCCTTCTTGCGTATTTAACACGGCAGAGGAAGTCATCGCTTATCGTACGAAGATTGCGAAGGAACGATCGGCACTTCCCTATGACATTGATGGCCTTGTTGTAAAAGACCCCGTTACCGATGCTGCCGACCTTCGCAAAACTCGTCCTGAACGGCAAATTGCCTTCAAATTTGAACTTGAACAGGCTGTAAGTACGCTGCGGGACATTGAATGGAGTGAAAGCGGGGCGACATATACGCCAATTGGCATCATCGATCCTGTCCGGCTTGCCGGCACGACGGTTAAGCGCGCAAATTTAAACAATCCCGCAACTATCCGCATGATGGGGCTGGAGATTGGCTCTCGTGTCATCATCGTGAAGCGCGGCGAAATTATCCCAAAAATCGAAGGTATCATGATTGAGGATATGCAAACCTACAAGAACGATACCCTGCGGCAAAGTTCAGATTCGCTTTTTTCCATTACTATTCCTACAGTCTGCGGTATTTGTGGAACGGCGCTTGTGGATGCCGGTTCGCGGCTTTACTGTCCGAACACTGCCTGTCCCAAACGGCTTCTGCACCGGCTTGAAAAGTGGGCTTCTGTGCTGGATATTGCTGAACTTGGTACAAAACTTATCACTCAACTTTTTGAGCGCGGCCGGATACGCCAGGTTTCCGATTTATACACACTTGAAATTTCGGAGCTTGCCGAATATGAGCGCATGGGCGATCTTTCGGCTGCGAAAGTTGTGCGAAACATTAAGACACCGCGCGAAATAACATTTCCTGTTTTTATTGCCGGCTTTGATATTGAAGGCATTGGCGAGACGATTATGGAGAAGGTTGCCGGGGCGGGTTTTAATACCTTACCGAAGCTTCGTGCAGCATCTGCCGAAGAGCTTGCCGCCATCTACGGGCTTGGTGATATTACTGCCCAAACAATTGTCGACGGCCTGGCAGAAACCGCCGCCGATATGGACGCCGTGCTTGCCAACGGCATCATTAGTCTTGCACGTCTTCGTGATACAGCGTCGCTGCCTCTTGCAGGAAAAAGCTTTTGCTTTACCGGGGAACTTAACTCGATGAAGCGTTCCGAAGCGGAGGCTCAAATCAAGACATTGGGTGGTACCACAAAAACCTCAGTTGTTAAAGGGCTCTCCTACCTAGTTACCAATACCCCTGAATCGGGTTCTTCCAAAAATAAAAAAGCCAAGAATCTTGGCATCGATATTATTGATGAAACGGCATTTCTTGATCTTCTCAAAACGCAACTTTCAAACAATGATCAATGAGCAGCGGACAGAGAGAAATTTTTTTGAGGTAGTGTGGAATTACTCTTAAAAACAGCACGAGAAACTCCGATAAGGGGGTATGCGTTTTTTCTGCGTTTCTGTCTGCATGGCGACTATCAGCGTCTCCTGTACATTTGTATATACCGATCCGTTAGAAAACACCGTGGTTTATCCTGATATTACGATGGAAAACATGGAGTATGTCCGTGTTGAAAACGGCACACTTACTGCGCGGCTCTCTGCGGAAGTCGGTGAACGTTATGAAAAAAAGCATCTTATGAATCTCAAGAATTATCAGTTTGAACAGTATAATACAAGCGTAGAAGAAATTGACGCACAAGGTAATGGCGGAGCCGCCGTAATCGAGATGAACAATAATAACATCAAAATGACAGAAGGTGTTGTAATTCAAGTTGATTCGGAGGACTTTACGATGGAGACACTCAATCTCAATTGGGAAGATAAAACACGGGTGCTCCAGGGCGATGAAAACTCACCAGTGCAGCTACGGCGGAAAAACGGAACCGAGGTGAATGGCCAGGGATTTCATGCTGATGTCCGTGCGCGCACATGGGTGCTGGGATCTAATGTTCATGGCGTATATGTTGACGATGAAGATGAGGAAAAAGAGGGGGAACAGCAGAATGTTCCGGTGGAAGGTGCTGCTCAACCTGCCACATCCACCGCACAAGCTCAGTCGTCTACTCAAGCAGTTCCCGCACAAACTCAGCCCCCCGGGCAAATTAGTCCACCTGCCGCCGAACCGCTTGGGCAAGTTAAAATATCCGAACCTGCTACTGAAGAGCAAGCCGTCCCGGCGGACACCGCCGTACAAATACCGGCTCCTGCTTCTCTCGATACGCCGTAGTTATTTGAATATGCTGGAATGTATCAGCCTACCGGCGAATACAGCTTTCTGAATAACAATTTAGCTTTCAAGCACGTATTCGTTCAAATTCAAAGCCCGTATAACCTTGTTCTGTAATGTTAAAGGTTCGAACGGCTTGGTAACAAAATCCTTCGCGCCAGCATGAATTACCGAACTGATAAATTCTGGTGTCGCATCATGAGCAGTTACACAGACAACAGGGATATTCCCGAAAGCAGGCGTGGCTTTGAGCTGCTTCATGAATTCAAATCCGGACATTACCGGCATTTCGATGTCAAGCAATATGAGGTCGATTTGCCGTGTTTTAAGCACTTCAAACCCCAGCGTCCCTGATTTAACAGGAATTACTTCGAATCGGGATTCAAGGAAAACCTTCATTGTGCGTAAATTGACCGGATTATCATCAATAACCAGAATAATCGATTTTTGAAACTTTGTTTTTTCCATAGGCATCTCTACCTAATACTTTATGTAACATATTCAGAAAAAAAACGCAACCCGCCTTTTGCCCGCTGCCGCACCGCTGCATTCCGGTTTTGCTATCGCTGCCGCACGCTTCTCCTTAGCTCTTGGCAAAGACAGGCGTGACTAGGTATAATGGCGCTCATTAAAGATAGGAGTTACGCATGGTTAAGGATGAACTCATACAACGGAGTCCGGTTCGGGCGTTTGAAAAATCGATTAAGGGTGGGCTTAAAGCAGGAGAATTGGGCTTAGTATGTTCGCCTCCTGGTTTGGGTAAGACATCAGTGCTTGTCCAAATCGCGCTTGATAAGCTTTTGCAAGGGAAAAAAATAATCCATATTTCGTTTACGAAACATTCTGATTATGTACTGGTATGGTACGAGGATATTTTTAATGAGTTTATAAAAAAGAAAAGCGTTGGAAATGAACGCGAGCTTAAAGAAGATCTTGATCGTAATAGGATACTGCTCAAATTCAATCAAGAAGGTGTTACCAGTGATGTTATCCGTAATAGTCTTAAGGCAATGATTGTTGAGGGGGGCTTTAAGGCAGATGCAATTATTATTGATGGTTTTGATTTTTCAATTGCCAACCGAGATCGTTTTGCAACGTTGAAAGAATTTGCTCAGGAACTTGGTTTATGTGTGTGGTATAGCTGTTCAGTTCAAAATGATTACGACAAAAACCGGGTGCCGAATGCCGTTAAAGCATTTGAAGACTGCATTGATGTGGTTATTGTGCTTGAACCCAAAGGTGATCATGTGGGATTTTACGTTACCAAGAATCACGGTACTTACGAAAACAGCACCGAGCACCTTAGACTTGACCCTAAAACGCTTTTAATGCTGGAATAGTGATAACCGCCAAGGTGGCTCAGTTGGCAGAGCGGCGCACTCGTAATGCGCAGGTCCGGGGTTCGATTCCCCGCCTTGGCTTTTATTCTTTACAAAAGATTGGGGAATCAAAACGAAGCGCCCGCTGTATGCGCGGCGATCGTCTTGTGTTTGTTGTTACCCTGTCCATTACCCATATAAATATGGCATAATCGCGATATGTCTACTAAAGCTATTCCATTACGGTCTGAAGTCGCCGCGCGCGACAAATGGGACCTTTCAAAGTTGTTCAAGGATGACGCCGCGTGGGAGGCGGCTTT
>JAITHM010000130.1 GCA_031279965.1 Spirochaetaceae bacterium | reverse complement strand
GGGACCAGATACCACTTTGAGTCCGCCTGATATTTCAGACGGAGTATTTTTCCCAAACTTTCGTCCAGGAAATTCTCATACGCTTAAAACAAAGATCTATGAGATCTTTTGCTTATGGCTGCCTAATCCAAAAATGGATTAGGTCTTTTTTTCTTCCATTCCTTCCCTAAAGCCGGAACCTTTCGGTTCTAGCAAATTAACAAATAACATGGAGACTTTTATCTCCGACTCACCCTTCCTCACTGCCTCTCAACGAGGGTCTTTTGAGCAAGTTTCGGCAGTATAGCCGCACCTCAATTTCCATGTCAAGTGCAATTCTGAAAATTATTAAAAAAATTTTCAACAATTACTTAACATTTGTTAAGTAATTGTTGCCGACTAACTCCACAGAACGTACTATATCTTGATATACTCAATGAAATGCAGTTCAAGATATGGCTTATTGCGGGAACACTTCTTACCATACAACTGCTTGCCGCACAGGACGATGGCGGCGCTGAACTTCGCAGCGGTATCCTTGATACCGAAGCACGGCGCCGCAGTGTTGAACGCGAAGCAAGCCCTCAACTCTTTGCCATCAACCTTTTTGATGCTGACGTATCTTTGCTCCTCTCTGGATACTGGAAGGGTACCTTTACCGGAGCATGGGGCATAAAAAACTCAAAATTTGGTTGGGGCATCGCGTCTGTTGAATCACCGCTGCTCTTTGAACAGGAAGCCGACTTAACTCTTTCACTCTGGATTAAAGAGCGCTGGTTTATTGAAACAAGCTTTCAGGAGGATTATAACATAAATACCTACCGCGCCGGATACAAAGGACGCGATGGAGATTTTGTGCGCTATGCCGGTATTGGAAATACAGGTCTTTCATTTCCGCTCTTTCCCTACCTTGATCTTGGCGGCGATTCAGCATCGTCGCTGGGTTTCTACGGAGCTTTCGGGTCTGGACCACTGACTCTGCATACCCTTATCCGTTACGACACCGCCGAACGTGAGGAACGGATCTTTGTTGGCGGACGTGAACGCAGTTACACAGAACTTTCTGTCGCGATGCAGCTCCACGGCGTTTCTTTCGTGCTGCCTGCCGAAAATCTGAGCGCACTACCCGTTATTTATCTTGAAGACAACGAAGGAACTCTTTCAGGCGGTGGCACCCGGTGGCGTATCGCCCGTCCCAGCGAGGCGGCGGTAAGCAGCCGGGACGGCATTGTCGAACTTACCGCTCCTCCTGCGGGAATGGCGGCAGTATCTTATCCTGGCGGCTACAACCTGGGCAGTTATGGTGATGGCGCAGTGGGTGGCAGCAACGGTGCAAGCGGTTTTTTAGGCGAAGCTCAGACTTTTTTTGATGGCATTGCCCTTAAAAATTATCCCCAGCCTGGCAATCGCGGAGGAAGCGCTACCGCGCCGCAAATTATTTTAATTGACGGCATAAGTTCGCTTGTCATCTTTGAAAAAGGGACGTTTTCGCCTTTTGAACGTCAAAGCCGCTATTCTGCACCGGTAAGTACTGCCACCAGCGCCACCTTAATAAAAAGCTCAACAAAAGATGTCGTGCAGGGTTGGGATGTTCACAAGCTTGACGACAGCCCGCTTCTTACGCTGCCGCTCTATGTAAATGAAGAAACCAAAGCAAAAACCTACCGCAGGGACACCTACGAAATAACCCGCAACGGAGAAGATTCCAGCCGTTCGCCCCGCTCACGCTGGCCGCTGGGCGAAGACGAACAGGGACGCCCCTGGCTGCTTTCAATTTATCTGCCAGGAAACAGCACCCGTGAACATGATGTAGAGTTGCGCTGGACATCGTGGAGTGACCAAACAGGATACCGGCTGGGCAGTGATGTACTCCCTGGTTCAGTGCAAGTACTTCGCGGCGGCATTACCGATTCGAACTGGGTATTTGACGAAGCAAGTGGGACTATCCGGCTCTCTCTGCCTGCTCAGTTTAACGAAGTAATCAGGATAAGTTATTTAAGAAAAAGCCTTGACCGGCGCAATGGCAGTATCGCCGCAGGTCTTGGTGCTGTTTATGAAGGCGAAGGGCGGCTTTCTGCCCGGGGAGCGCTGGGTATACGCTGGAATCTTTCCAGCGACAGTTTCTCGCAGGCAGGCGTGATGAGTCCCGGCCTTGCAGGATTCGGCGGGAAAATAAGCTGGAATGGAGCGCAGATTAAAGCCGACATGAGCCTTGGAGCCGGTTATGAACAGCCTGATACAACGGGTCTTTACCGCGCCGCCGGCATGGAAGGGCACGAGACAATCTATGATCTTCCTGACAATTCGTTTATCTCACATCCGGAGGAACTGCAGACAGCAGTCCCTCCGCTTGCACCGCTTACCCTTGATAAACGCGGCTCTCTTGCCTACCGGAACTATCGTGAAACAAACTTTGCTGGAATAACCGTACTTAAACCCATCGAATCGGATGTTCCTGTTGAAACAGCCCTCTCCGGCCCGTATCCTGCACGAGACGGCACCTTCAACACCCGCATCCTTGCCGCCGAATTCAATCTGGATGGCACTGGTATTGTCTGGACTGGCTTTCAATCACCACTCGCCGACGGCAATTCTATTGCTCAAGCTGAAGAAATACTGATTCCATTCCGGTTTTATGACCTGTATACCATGGCGAATCTGCGGCTTTTTGTTCAGTTTGGGACACTTACGGCGAAAGATTCGATGGCATGGGAAAATCCTTCACTTATTGTCGAACGGGAACTTACCAGCACTATCCCCGTCCCCCCCTCTTCCCAAGCGGCGATTGCCACTATCAAACTGAGCGGCGACGAGCGCCGGAAGCTTGGCAGCGCAACGGGAATACGCTTTATTATTGTAAGCGACGGCGCCGCCGCCGGACGTTTTCTCGCGGCGCCGCCAGTTTTTCGCGGGGCAGCTTTTGCGCCGCTCACTGCCGCCAGCACCGGTATTCTCGACAATCCCGATTTGCTACCGGTAAGCGCTGTCGAAACATCCGACCCGGCAACGCCCTCTCTCAGCGAAAAATACAGTGCGTTGATGAACCGTTTGCACGGTACAGGAGAGCGGCAGCGTATCCTCAATGTTTCGTGGACAGGGCCGATCGACTCTGGTCTTGCCGTGGGAGCCGGGGGCCGCATCGGAAAACTTCCTCTTTCAACCTATAAAAAACTCAGTTTTTTTATAAAAATCCCTGACCCTGCCCTAACTGGAGCACAAACTTTTGATCTGTATGCAGCACGCGGAAAATCATCGTTCAACAAAAGCAGCGAGCTCGCTTTGGAAGCGCACATTCCCGCTCAAAGTCTCTGCCCCGGCGGCTCTGAAGGCTGGGTCAAAGTAGAAATCGACTGGTCAACTGAAACCTATGGCATCTATGTTGAAGGCGCCCGTATTAATGGAGCATATTTTGATTACCGTCCCGGCGTTCTTCAAAAACGCGGCGCTCAAGTTCAGGATGAGGGTGAAGGTGAGGACGACGCTTATCTGATGTTCTTTCTGAGTCCGGGCTCTAACGGCATCCTTACCGGATCAAATCAATTTTTGATTGATGAAATTCTACTGGAAGAAGGAAATCCTTCATTCTATTTTAATTCCGGCCTCCGCTTAAACTGGTCGCGCCCCGGCACTCTTGTCAAGTCAAACAACATTCCTATCCTTGCTGATGGGAATTTTGAAACAGCACTTGAATCTTCAACCCGGGGCAGCCCGTCTGATAACAGCACAGCGGTTTTTGCCGGAGTGGTAACCCGTTCACGGGCAGGAATAAGCCTTTTGGGAATAAAACTTTCCGGCGACCTTGCCTTTCAGACAAGCTCAGGCGATACTGGTCACGTTGCATGGTGGACGGCAGGGCATGGCATATCCCGCACATTAGGGCCGCTGGTGTTACGTGAACGCTTCTTTCTTGATCCGGAAGGGGCTGTCTGGAATCACGATGCCGGCATTGGCCTTTCCGGCACATATCATGCGTTGTTCAATGCCTCGGGCAGTCATTTGAACGGCATAACTTCCCGCACATGGCAAAGCGGCCTTGGAAGACGTGCGACAGAAAAGCTCCCTTTCAGCGCCGCCATCACCACGCGCTGGCGCTGGACGGAACGCGCCGCCGCCACAGAAGATGATGATGTGTTTGCCGCCGGCTATGGCAGAGCCTGGTGGGCTAGTGCCGAGGCATTACTCCCCGATAGCGGCACAAACGCAGAAACACGCTCCATGGACAGCAATCTTGACTTGCGTTTCAACGGAAAGAACGCAGGAGCGGCGCTTACCATCCGCGCAAATCAGGATGCTTCGCTTCCTGCACGAAAAACAACAAGCGGCGGCAGACTTCAGCTTGATGTGCCTTGGCAGGCTTCTTTTCTGCGAGGATCGGCTAAGTTTGAACGGGCTTATGAACGTGGCAGCACACGAATCCATCAAAATGCGGCGGGTGATTTGGAAGAATTCCGCGCAGCTTTTAATGAATCCGGGGCACTCGTTGGAGCGCTGCCATTGTATACACTTTTTGACCCCCGCCTTGCCGAAAAACTTTCCTCTGTGCTTGACCATTCGGGCGAAACCGGTGTATCTGGCGGCAGATTCAGCGACCGTTATAGTTATTCGATGCGGCTTCCCGTCCGCAAAGATCTTTTTGCGCTAATTATTCCCTATGATTTTGATGCGCATATTGACCGTTCTGTCATCCGGCAGCTTGATACAATGCAGGACATTCTGGGGTTTGGTGGTAATGTGCGGTTTTCCGCGCAAAATCTTTTTGGAGCATTTGGCAGGTTGAAACAGTTTGAATTCTATCAAAATGATGAATTCAGGCATGGGCTGGGTACGGCGGTTGCTATTCCCCGCAATGATGAAGTTTCCTGGCGAGTTTACGCAGAGCAGAGCGCTGCATTTTACGGATTTCGTGGCTCACAGTTTAAAATACACGACATTCTTACTGTGCTTTCGACAGGCTGGCTTGTTAATGTAACGCTTGAACTACAAACACCTGCGGAAAAAAGCTTTGTCAGCACCTTGTATCAATGGTTTATGCGCCGTTTCGAGAACAGCACCTACTCTCCTGCGCTCGCCTCGCTTGCTGCGGCGGCCTGTGACCGCCTGCGCAAAGAAAAAATCGACATCAGTCTTGATTCAAACCCGTCGAATTTCCGTTGGACAGTCAGCGCCCGCCACGAATCAATCGTCCGCATTACCGGACGACTCGATCTTTCAGCATTTATTATGCTGCTTTGTGCTCAGGACAGTTACTTTGATGAACTTTCGTTTATCGCCACCGTGGGAACAAGTCTAAAAATCAGCTTTTGAACTTGCAATTCCTCGCTGGGAACGCTAGTTTAATACGGTGAAGCGGGTTACAGTTCTTTACGAAGATGCGCAGTGCCTTGTAGTAAATAAACCGGCTGGCCTTGCCGTACATGGCGGTGCAAAAATAACGGTCTGTCTTGAAGAACTCCTTGCCGCGGAATTCTCTTTTAAGCCTTACCCTGTACATCGTCTCGATAAAGATACTTCCGGCATACTTCTTATAGCAAAATCGGCGAGCAACGCGGCGTTTTTCTCACGGGTATTTGCAGAAGGGCGCACATTGAAGCAGTATACAGCCATCTGTGCACGGCAAAACTCCGCGCCGCTTGCCCCACGGGGACGCATTGAAACCGCGCTTGAGTATCGTGGCGTACGAAAACCAGCCTGTACAACATGGATTGTGCGCGGCTCACATACGGTTAACGGAAATAAATGGATTCAGCTTGAACTTGAACTTGGAACAGGAAGGATGCATCAAATAAGACGCCATCTTGCACAACTTGGCTGTCCGCTGCTTGGCGATGACAAATATGGTGATTTTTCGCTGAATAAACAGCTTCGCAAACAGTATAAACTTAACCGTATGCTGCTTCATGCAACGCGGCTGATGGTTCCCCTTCCCGGCGGTGGGAAGCTTGATATACAAGCCCCACTGCCCGCCTATTTTGCCTTTTTTAAAACCGCCGAAGATTTATCGTAATTGAAGAACGGCTCATGCCATGAAGTACAATTTGATGAATTTCTCCCCGGCTGCTATAAACATCGCAGGAAATAGGATCAAAAACTGGGCCGTATCCGCTTTTTACAACGGAACTATAACTTGTCTTGTAATAGGCATGAGACTGCCTTATTTGAAGCACCGGATTTGAAATCCGGTATTCAACATAGGTATCGTTGGTATAGAAAAGCGTTACTACCAGCGAGCCGTCTCTAAAAATTGAACATTGCGCCGAATCAACATAGTCTGGCGAAGGAAGATGGACATTGCCAACAGCATAATACTCCCGCACGGTCATAAGATAGCGGGCGGCAAGCGAACCAGGAAACCCCGGCGCCGTATAGCGCGGCTGAACACGAAGCGGCGGCGGCGAAATTGGCCGGGTATAATAGGGATCAACCGGATACTGGGGTATTAAATATACCTGCGACGGCGGAACTATCTGCTGCGGCTCTACTGGTCTTGAGTAGTAAGGGCCCATATAACCACCCGAAGGAGTAGGCAGCCAATATTCATCCGCGCTGATCAATGCAACGCTCAATGCCCCTATCAGAACGATAAATAGTAATTTTCTCATAGCTATCCTCTTGGTGTTATTCTATCATGCACCTTTCCCGCCGTCAATTATGACTGCTTGGCAGATATATTTATCCGCAAGGCAAGCTATTCCTGTGCAAGAATTCGCTGTTTTTCGGCAATAACATTAAGGCGGTTCCGCGCAAGAATCTGATAGCGCTTGGGAAGATTACTCCCGCCAGAAGCATCGTACTTTGCCAGCAACGCCGATAATTCTTCTTTTGCAAGGGTATATTTTTTCTGCTTGTAATGCACCGCCGCAACACCGTATTCCGCATCACACATCCAAGCGTCATTATACGGAAAGCGTTCCAAAACTGCCTGAAAATATTGAATTGCCTGATTGTAGCGGTCACGATCCATCGCTGTTTGCCCCATCTGGATAATTTCTTGTGCAGAAGCATTATCAGGAATAACAACCGGCCCCGTAAAGCAGCCTGTTAAGAACGCAAAAACCACCCAAGAGAGAAACCATATCTTATTCATACTAATTACGGTACTAAATTTTCACAGTCGTAACAAGAGTATATGTCTGCTTCCCAATTTTGGCGCTGGATACAGAAACAGTCTTCCTGCCGGCCAACAAGCCGGACAGGCGCATCCTCGCCCTAACGCGCAAGTTGAAAAACCGGTCTAAGACCGGTTCTATTCCCTTGCACAGGCACGGCATTGTTCAAGCAGGGCGGTACTGCCGCGCATAAAGCAATGAGCGCGTTCAAGTGCGGCCGGTTCCGGCGTGGTAAGGAACCTGAAAAGCGCCTTGAGCTGGGTAAGCATATCATCGGTCTCCTGTCGTGCGACGAGGGTTCGTGTGGCGCCGTCATCAAGCTCAATAGTTGAACGCATAAACGGATTGCCAATGATAAGGGATGCTTTTTCGCCCTGAATTTCACTCGGTGTATGCGCTGTTGATTGTTTTGATACGCTTAAAACACAGTTAAACTCAGGATAGCCGCATACCACGGTTGTTGTACCGTCAGCACCGCTGGAAAGCGAGGTGCTCCGCGCCCAAACAGTTTCTGGTTTACCAAACAGCATAAGCGCCGCATACACCGCATACACGCCAAGGTCGGCAAGCGCACCGCCGCCAAGGTCGGCGGAAAATGACGGATGAATGACACCTGCCTTGTAGTCATCATATTTTGAAGAATAATTCATGAAGGCAAGGCGCGCAAAACGAATCTGGCCGATGCGCGGCAGAGCGGCACACAATGCCTGTGTCAGCGGACTGTAAAAAAGCCGCATTGTTTCAAGTACGATAAGATCCTGCGCCGCCGCTTCATTTAAGATATGTTCAAGCTGATTAACGGTGCAAAAACAGGGTTTTTCAACAAGCACATGTTTTTTTGCAGCGAGCGCTTTAAGTGCGTATTCGTAGTGAAGAGCCGGCGGCACGGCAATGTAAACGACATCAACATGCGGCATCATCTTATCTGCCGAGTTGACGGCGGCGCCGCTTCCAAACAGCCTGCATACCGCTTCTGCCCGCGCGGCATCCCGCGAGCAGACTGCCGTCAGCGTAAAGCCCGCCGTGCAGGCAGCATCAATAAACTGCCGCGCGATTCCCGATGTGCCAATAACTCCCAGCCTCATGCAGCTATTGTAGAGATGCGGTGTTTTGTCTGCAAGGGCAGGAAATTGTATCATTCATTATTTCTAAAAATATTTTTTAAAGACCATGCCGCCGTCTCCCCTGGGATAATCGTAATCAAAACGGACTTTGAGCATATTGTCCGGGTCTAATCTGTGCTTGCGGATATTTTCATACATTTCAAATTCATGCATTTTGAACATGTCGTTTAAAACGTAGAGTACATCATACTGCCCCCCCCCCTGTGCACTGTAGACGGGTAAATTTTTATATCCGTAATACGCGGCGATGGATGAGGTATCTTCAAGAAGTGCGGCTTTTCGTTCAGGATGCGCCGCAGCGTCCGCGGCGATATACGCACGGGCTTCTTTGTATCCTTCTATTCCGTGGCTTGGAATGTCGGGTATTATTCTGTGTAGTCCGGCGGCAGCCACGCATACAAGCAGAATTTCAGCTAACACACCGCCTTTATACGCGGCGCGGGAGACAAAAACGGCGGCAAGCGCCAAAAAATACGGCGTGCAAATGGGGCCAAGATACCTGAATGTGATCATCGGCTTGACAAGCGAAATCAAAAACGCGCAGCAAAAAATCAAAGCGGGGAGCATGATGCAATACGGCGCAAAACAAAGCGATTCCGGGCGCTTATCGCACAGCATAAAATTGAGCTTTTTCAATTTGTCTTTGCATAGAAATAAACAGGGAATAAAAAGTATGATAACCGCAAACAAAAAAATATGTCCGGGTTGAGGGGAAAAATCCCGTTCAAAATTATATCCTTTTTGAAACGTCATATATAAAAAGAAAGGCAAAAAACTCGCGGCAATAACTACGTTTGCAGCAAAGAAACTGATGAATTTTTTTGTGTTCCATGCGCGCTTATACATCATGCTGCCGGCAAAAAAACAAAAATTTGCCATAACGAAGATAATGCCATAATAATGACTGTTCACAACACATACGCACAGCGCAATATACAACAATATATGCTTAACCGAAAACGATTGCATAATCCGCATGAGGCACAACGACGCAAGCGGCACCATACATATTTTGAAAATATAAGCGCGCATTTCCTGTGAATATCCAATGGCAAAGCCGCTGAGCGCCATAAAGAACGCCGCGTACATTGCCGCACGCTTTCCTGCAAAGGGCGCAATAAAAAAATAAATGGTAATAACCGCGCCCGTTCCCAAAAGCACCGAAAGCACAGTTCCTATTTCTTCTGACCAGCCGAATAACATAAACCAAAGCCGCAGCAGCAAATAATAAAACGGTGGATTGCCAGGATCGTCCATAACGCTGGTTACCGGGCTGTTGGGATTTCCGTAACGGATGGCGGAAGCAAGTTCGTCACTCCAGCCGGAATGACGGACAAAACCATTTAAACGCAGTGCCAAGCCTGCAATCACAATCGTTATGAACAGTATATTTATCATAAGAGTTTTACGTGATTTTACCAGCGCGGTGTAACGCCTATATATCCATTCCTTATGTAAACACACAAGTAAAATAAGAAAAAACCAGGTGAATGCATATTGGGCGGGATACAGAAAAAAAGCCGTTAATGCTTTTATGCCCAAATTAATGTCGCCGTAATAGTTACTCCAGTTTTTAAACACAAAAGACTTTGTATAAAACACATCAGGCAAATAGTACAACATATACCCGTCTTTATTTGCTTTCTTAAATTGCTGAATATCATCATGGGTAAAATAAAACAATTTGTTGCCCACAAACAAAGCAATATTATCAATATGTGAAACAGCTTCGTCAGCATAATCATGGGGAATTTGCAGCGCGGGCTTCCAATAAGGGCGTTTGAGCGGCACACTCAGATGCATAATAATGTTTTGCGTGTTGTCATCGCCCATTGTTGCCGGTGAAAGCCAATACGAACAGGGATTGGGCAAAGTTTCTATAGCCAGCGCGATATTTTTTGCATAATTGCAGTCTATTTCAACATTGATAGAGCTTTTGGCGTAATATTCGCCCAAAATATCGCGATTCCGCATAGTCAAAAAAACAAATGAAGCAACTCCCGCTGCAAAACACACTATCGAAAGAACAATTTTATAGACTTTCATTTTTTTCCTTAAATATATAAAAAGCAATAAATTTTTGAAGATGTAAAGTTAATCATCGTTCAAGTTCATTGTATCCTACCACTCTTCTGCTGTCAACTTTATTCCAGGATGCGAGACGGTAGCAGGATAGTTGATTTTCTGATATATTCAGAACTGTGTTGCCAGTACAATCAAAAATGTGGTGACAAGGAGGCGCGGATTTTAATGGAAACAATCTATGTAAACGGCGTATTGCAGCTTAAATTCGATATGTTTCAGGCGGCGGCGCTCGGAGCTATCATGTATTATGCGGGTGTTTGGGTGCGTTCCAAAATCCCGTTGCTTCTCAAGCTTTCTATTCCCGCACCGGCTATCGGCGGCCTGCCTGTGGCAATTATTGCGGCAATTTTACAGGCACGCGGTTATGTTCAGTTTGTATTTGACAATACTTTGCAGCAGGTTTTTATGATCTGCTTTTTTTGCACAATTGGCATGAACGCAAGCTATAAATTGGTCATTAAAGGCGGCCTTATGGTGCTTGCCTTTTGGGGGATTTCGGCGTTGGTTTCTATTATGCAAAATATCGCCGGCGTTTCGATTGCCACGGTATTTGGCTTGAACCCGCTTATGGGTATTATTGGCGGTTCGGTGCCGATGATTGGCGGTTTAGGAACAGCCGGCGCTTTCGGTGCGCTTTTCGAAGATGAATACAATATTAAAGGAGCATTAAGCGCTGGAATTGCCTGCGCAACCTTTGGCATGGTTGCCGGTTCGCTTATCGGCGGCCCGCTTGGCGAATGGATAATCCGCACCCACAAGATAAAAACTCCCAATCAAATGAAAAAGCTTTCGCTTATTGATACGGAAAGTGAACAGGAAGCAGTACTTGAAGAAGTTGGCGAAATCGCCAAGCTCAAAATACCGGAAGATGCCGTTGTTGATCACGACGAGGAAGATAAAATCTCCGGCCCTCATTTAATGAAGAACCTTTCGTGGGTGCTTGTTGCGGTAGGATTTGGCTCGGCGGTAAGTTTTTACCTTAAAAAAGCAGGAATTACGCTGCCACCGTATCTGGGCGCAATGATTATGGCGATTATCATCAGAAATATTGGTGATAAATCAGGCGCTTATGTAATTGACTCAAAATCAGTTGGTATGATAGGTGATATTACCCTGGCTCTTTTTATAACAATGGCGATTAACTCGCTTCAATTGTGGCAGCTTATAAATCTTGCCGTTCCCCTGTGCGTTATGATGTTAATTCAACTTATTATTATTGTTATTATCGCCTATATTTTTGTTTTTAGGCTTTTCGGAAGAAATTATGATTCGGCGGTCATGGCATCGGGCATGTGCGGTTTTGGCCTGGGGGCGACGCCCAACGCACTGGTGTGCATGCAGGCGATTACTGACAAACACGGCCATTCAGATAAAGCATTTTTTGTTGTGCCCATCGTCGGAGCGTTCCTTGTTGATATATCAAACGCCAGCGTTATTTCGATTATGAGCAGCTTTTTCAGGCAATAACATGAGTGTTTTCTGGAATAGTCGTGTCCGTACGCTTGTTCCCTATGTCCCTGGCGAACAACCCCGTGACCGGCAGTTCATCAAACTGAATACCAATGAAAACCCCTACCCGCCCGCGCTGGCGGTCATTGAGGCGGTTCATGCGGCGGCAACTGAACGGCTGCGCCTATATCCTGACCCTTCCTGCACAGAATTCCGCAAGGCGGCGGCCGCGGCCTGCGATGTCGCACAGAATCAGGTTTTTGCAGGAAATGGCTCTGACGAAATTCTTGCCTTTGCCTTCGCTGCGTTTTTTGAGCAGGCACCTGCACCGCCGGTGCTCTTCCCTGATATTACCTACAGCTTTTACCCGGTGTATGCGGCGTTGTGGGGTATTCCTTTTCGGGAAGTTCCCCTTACCGCCGATTGGTCTTTAAACCGTGCGGACTATCTTGTTCCTTCTGGCGGCATTATTTTTCCCAATCCGAATGCTCCGACAGGCTGTGCAATTCCCCGCGAAGACATTATCGCCTTTGCCGAATATGCTGCTCAGAATAACAGCGTGGTAATTGTTGATGAGGCCTACAGCGCTTTTTCTACAACAAGTATTCTTCCGCTGCCATCCGGCGCGAAAAACATTCTCTGTGTGCGGACACTGTCTAAAGCGTATTCGCTGGCTGGCCTCCGTGCCGGTTTTGCGGTAGGTGATCCGGCGCTTATCACCGCGCTTGAACGGATCCGCGATTCGTTTAATTCGTATACGCTGGACAGCATTGCACAGGCGGCGGCGCGGGCAGCGCTTAACGAAAGCGGATATTATAGCGAAACATGCGCTCGGGTTGTTGCAACGCGGGAACGGGTCAGCAGCCGGCTGCGCGCACTTGGGTTTACTGTGCTTAAATCCAGCGCTAATTTTATTTTTATACGGCATCCGCATCTTTCGGGAAGCGCGTTTTTTATGTTGCTGCGGGAAAATGGCATTTTGGTACGTCATTTTGCCAAAGAGCGCATTAATGAGTATGTGCGCGTCAGTATTGGTACGGACAGTGATATGGATATATTTTTGAATGTCTGTACTGCCGGCATAGGCTAGGCGGTTATTCTTCAATCAACGCAGCCTGAAGCGCAGCGGCTTTTTCTGCGGCGATCTGCGCGTCAAGTTCAAACCCGGAAGCTGAGAAAATTGCTGCCGCGCGTTCATACGCTTCTATCGCATCATTTCGAGCTTTCGCTTTAAGATATATGTCTCCCAGTCCAAGATAATCCATCCCCAGACCAAAGCCGTTTTCCGCCTTTCTGTCCAGATTGATCGCTTCGTGAATCGCGGCAACTGCCGCGCCGGTCTGCCCCGCAACAGAAAAAACTGATGCGCTCAGATACCAGTCATAAGCGGCTGCTTCCAACTGGTTATGCTCTAAATGAATTGCCCGTGCCTTTTTCAGCGACGCTTCCGCGGCGGCATAGTTGCCCAGCGCTTTATCGGCAAGAGCGGCAATATTCAGCGCAAAGGCGGTATCCCCGCTGTTTTTACCCAGTGTTTGTGCGGCGGCAAGCGCCTGGTCGCGGACTGTGGCGGCGCGATCGTGCGGCTGGGTAAGCAACTTCCAGCGGGCTTCGTAAATTCCGCACAGTGCAATAAGCGTCGCATCGCCGGATTCCTGAGCGCGGCGGCGGGCATGTTCAAAGTCATCGCGGGCGGCATCTTCGGCACCCAACGCAAAGCGGATATTCGCGCCGGCAAGACTCGTACGGACGAGCAAAACAGGGTCATCGGAGGCTATGGCAATACGCCGGCCTTCGGCAAGCATCTCCTGCGCCCGGGTATAATTTCCCCGGCTTGCTTCTTTAAGGGCAAGTTCAAGCTGAGTTTCAGCCCGGCGGCGTGCCGTGTGAACTTCGACAGGGCCGCGTGGGACTGATGAGCATGCCACGGCAAGAGCGGCACAGAGAAGGTACGGCAGGATCCGGCGGAGCTTACCCGTTAATCTCGAGCGCATAGACTCTGCTGTTACGTTTCCGGTCATAACGCTGCCGTTTTGCCGTAGGAAGACTTTCCACAGGAACTTCATGGAAACCAAGTTTTTCAAACCAGTCGTGGGTAGTTGTTGTAAGAACAAAAACCCGGGAGCAGCCTTGTTTTGCCGCCCGTTCAATAAGATAGCCGACAAGCCGCCGTCCTGCGCCCATGCTGGAGTACATCGGGTCAGAAGCCAGCGCCGCAATTTCAGCCTGACCTTCTCCCCAGCTATGCAACGCTGCACAGGCATGAATCGCGCCGTCAACAACGAATACGGCAAAATCATCTTTTTTTTGTTGTATATCCTCGGCAGTACGCCGTATAAGCACCCCTTTTTGCATTAAAGGCTCCATCAGGCGGAGCATATCAGGAATATCAGAATTACGAATATTTCGAATTGCATCATATTCCCCGGCATAAATCATCGTTCCGGCCCCCAGATTCGAAAAAAGCTCACGTAGTATCACGCCTTCTTCCGTACCATCAACGATGTGAACCCGTTCAACACCGGTTTGCAGAGCTGCCAGAGCAAGATTGAGGGCATTGTGAGCGTTTTTTACCGGTTTCTGATCAAATTTTGCGTTCATGCGAAGTATCTCGCGGGCTTCTTGCGGCGTAAGACGCACAATTTTACCCATTCCGTTGCGTTCAATGCCCGGCGGAGTGCTGTAATCCGGTGATGAGAACGCGCAGTCTGTTGTTACAATAACAAGTTTAAGAGCGGCAAGAGCTTCGCAGACTGCCAGTGTAATACCCGTACTCGAAACATTGTAAGGTTTGCCCGCAGGGCTCCAGCCAATGCAGGGTAGTATCGGCGTCATGCCGGCATCAAGGATACGGCGCAGCGACTCGGTGTATATCTTGTCGACAACGCCGGTCTGTCCATAATCAAGCCCATTAACAACACCGCGTCCCCGTGAGCGGACAAAATTACCGATAACCGCTTCAACTCTGCTTGCCGACAATGCTGTAATAAAATGTGTCGCCGCATGGAACGCCGCCATCTCGACATACTGCATTGCGCTTGCCGCCGTAAGCCGCTCATCT
The DNA here is from genome assembly GCA_031279965.1 of Spirochaetaceae bacterium. GTDB lineage: Bacteria > Spirochaetota > Spirochaetia > Treponematales > Breznakiellaceae > JAIRPU01. The sequence goes on along the minus strand of JAITHM010000130.1, from coordinate 3,949 downwards.
TCGGCAAAGGTAGAGGTAATGTTATGCTCGTACAGCACACGGCTTATATACTCCGACGACCCTGGTACGATGACCACCCGTATTCCTGTTTTTACAAGCAGCGCAATATCTTTCATAAGATAGGAAAAGCCTGTTGTTTCAGTGACGGGGAAATCAATTTTGAACACGACGGTCTGTCCTGCAAACTTGTTTTGATAGAGAAAAGCTTCGCGGATTACCTCCATCGAGACCGCATTTTCAAGATCCATAGCGCCATTATGCAATGCCCCTCCCCCCACTGTCTACTGCGCCTGTCCCAAAACCTAAATATGCCGGGCTGAACGAAGCGCGGCGGTTTCGGCTTCATAGCCGGAGTCTAGTTCGGCAATACGGCGGCACAGGGACTTCATATCTTCCCAGGCGAGCGTCTTTTTGCTTTCATCACGGAGCAGGTAGCTTGGATGGAAAGTCGGCAGCAGCGGAATACCCTGGTAGTGCTTCCAAATTCCCCGCAAACGGCTTATTCCTTCGCCGGTTTCCAGCAATGTTGTGGCGGAAATTCGTCCTGCACTCAAAATCACAAGCGGCTTGAGGATGGCAAGCTGCCGTTGAAGAAAAGGGATGCATGCGGCGCGTTCCTCCGGCTCTGGGTCACGGTTTCCCGGCGGCCTGCACTTGACAATGTTGGCGATAAAACAATTTTTCTCGCGGGAAAGGCCGATGCTGGTGAGCATTTTATCGAGCAATTGTCCCGCTTTACCGACAAAAGGCCGTCCGCTTGCATCCTCGTCAGCGCCGGGGCCTTCCCCAATAACAAGTACTAACGGCTGTACGATGCCTTCGCCGGGAGCCGCATTTTTCCGTTCGCGGTGGAGCGGGCAGCGAGTGCACGCACGAATCTCTGCGGCAATGCTGTCCAGCGTATCGTTGGTCAGAGCAGCGCGTGGGACATCTGGAACATCCGGCCTGTCATCGGCAAAGTTGTAAACAACACGCTGCGAATAATAACCGCCTGAAAGTGCGGCCGCCGCCGTATCGAGAAATTCCGCAAAAATATTTTTTTCGGCCCCGGTCATTCACTTGATACTAACAGAAGCGGCACGATAAAATAAGAGTGTATGGAACATATCATATATGAAGCTGCGGCGGAAAAAATTCGCGCATTGCGGCACGAAGTAGCAAAAGAATTTATTGCCCAGGACGCTCTTGTGGAAAATGCGCTTATTACGCTTATCACCGGCGGCCACATCCTTGTGGAAGGCGTGCCAGGACTGGGCAAGACTCTCCTTGTGCGCTGTCTGGCACGGGTGATTGGCGGAGCTTCGGCACGCCTTCAATTTACCCCCGACCTAATGCCGTCAGATATTACCGGAAGCATCATGCTTGACGCAACGCCGGGGAAATTTATCACCAGACGGGGGCCTGTTTTTACGAATCTTTTTATTGCTGATGAAATCAACCGGGCTCCGGCGAAGACTCAGGCGGCGTTGTTTGAGGCAATGCAGGAATATCAAGTATCGCTTGACGGTACAAGCCTGCCGCTTCCGCGCCCGTTTATGGTGCTTGCTACGGAAAATCCTTTTGAACATGAGGGCACCTACCCGCTGCCCGACGCGCAAAAAGACCGGTTTTTAATGAAGCTTTCTGCCTCGTATCCCGCGATGGACGAAGAAATCGAAATGGTAGAACGGGTAATTGCCAAAGGGTTGGGCGGGGCGGAACTTTCTGTTAATGCCGTCAATGCGGTTGTTACGCTGGAAGAATTAACCGGCATCCAGGAACTTGCCGCATCGCTTCGTGTTGATAAGGCCATTATTGATTATGCAGTTCGTCTTGTTTCAGCAACACGGACATCCGCAGCGGTGCAAAACGGCGCTGGCCCCCGCGGCAGTCTTGCGCTTGTTCGCTGTGCCCGTTCCCGTGCTCTTATTGAAGGCCGCGATTTCGTGCTGCCCGACGACATCAAGGCGCTTGCCATTCCTGTATTGGCGCACCGGCTTACACTTTCCACAGGCAGCGAACTTGAAGGATTGAGCGAGGCGGCGGTCATCGAGATGCTTGTTGATAAAATCGAAGCCCCCCGCATCTAAGACAGCACTGATTAGCCTCAACATGGAGACATTATCGAATCAGCATTGCGTCGCCGTAGCTAAAAAACCGGTAATGAGCCGCCTGGGCAGTTTGATAGGCGTTAAGAATCATTGTTCGGCCAGCTTCCGCTCCGCAAAATGCCCCGCAAAATGATGCCGCGAGCATAAGAAGTGTTGATTCAGGCGTATGAAAATTCGTAAAAAGCATATCAGCCGTTGTAAAATGATAATCACCATAGATAAAAATTGATGTAGAATTATCCCCGCGCTGAAGCCGCGTACCGTTCCACGCCGATTCAAGAGCCCGCAATGTCGTTGTTCCCACAGCAACGACAGGCCGTTTTTCCCGTTTGGCGGCTTCAAATTGTTCCGCGGTACTCTCGCTGATGTTAAAATGTTCTTTGTGCATTTTGTGATCTTCAATATTATTTACACGGACAGGCAGAAATGTTCCCAGCCCTACGTGAAGCGTCAAAAAGGCTGTCTGGATGTTACGGGCGGCAAAAGCATCCATAAGTTCGCTGGTAAAATGAAGTCCTGCCGTTGGTGCGGCGGCAGATCCTGTCTTCTCTGCATAAATAGTCTGATACCGGTTTGAATCTTCATAAGTGGCAGGACGTTTTATATAGGGCGGTAAGGGAATATGTGCGCAGCGTTCAAGCCATTGATCTTCAAGCTTACGGTCAAACACAACGCGGCACCATTCATCTTCCAATCCGATAATCTCTGCGCACAGCCCTTCAGGAAAAAAAAGCTGTTTCCCTGTATGGCGGCGGCGCTGTTTGACAAGCGCTTTCCAACAGTTTGTAATTCCATCATCATGAATCTGTTCAAGAAGAAGAAGCTCAACGGGCCTCTGTGCGCTGTCAACCCCTAAAAGACGGGACGGACGGACGCGGGAGTCGTTAAAAACAAGCAGACTGCCCGGCTCAATAAGAACAGGAAGATCAGCAATCTGGTGATGACAGTACGCCCCGGTATGCCGCTCCAGCACAAGAAGACGGCTTTTACCCCGCGTTTCCGCAGGGAATTGAGCAATGTATTCTGGCGGCACATCAAAAAAAAAGTCCTGCGTCTTCATGTTCGCTTCGCCTTCATACCGGGCATATTTTACTTCCTTCCCCTAAGTCATATTTGCTGTAGACGGCGCAGTACTCAACATGCTGGCAGAGAATTGTTTTTTTTGTATGTTGGCCGGTGCATGTAGAACGCAATTGCGCTTTACTGTATGGAGAATACTATATGTTTGATTATATATCAATTTGTAAAGAGAATCCCATAGGGGTACTCGCTACAATAAATGGAGAGAAGATAAAAACACGTATGTTTTTGTTTCTTTTTGCTGAAGGAAAAAAAGCTTATTTTAGCACCAGCGAAAAAAAACCTGTTTGCAAACAGCTTAATGAGAATCCCAGCGTTTCATTTTGCACGCATTCTAAAAATTTTGAACCTGTTATTTCTCTTAACGGGAAAGCTGTCTTTGTAGAGGATCCTAAACTTAAGGTCCGTGCGCTTGAAGAAAGCCCTTTAATCAAAGAAATTTTCAAAACGCCCGGCAATCCCGACCTTAAACTTTTTTATATTGACATTGAAGAAATAGAAACGTTTTTATCCAACGAAGGCATTAAAAATTACCTGCTCTAAGGCAACGCTGCTCTAAACGTATGCCGCGCCTGCGTAGAGCAGGCGTATTCCGCATGGATCTACGGAACGAACCTGTCCCTAAAAACAGGGGCAGGCTCGAATATTTATTTTTCCGACGGCGCTTCGAGCCAGCTCATCATCGAGCGCAGTTCTTTTCCCACCTTCTCGATAGGATGCGCCGCCTCAATCGCGCGGGTGCGGTTAAAAAACGGCCGGTTCGCCTGATTTTCCACTAT
>JAITHM010000081.1 GCA_031279965.1 Spirochaetaceae bacterium | reverse complement strand
TTTTTCAGTGGTATTATTACCCGCGGGCCGAAAGGATGGGCTAAAACGCTTGTTGAGCCAATCCCCGCGATGCTGCCGTTTAATATCCTTGAATATGTCATTAAACCAGTAACACTTTGTTTGCGGCTTTTTGGCAATGTTCTTGGCACATATATCATCATGACGCTGGTTAATCTTGCTCTGCAAAATGCACTGGGCATGAGCAGCGGCATTTCGGTGATACCGTCGCTCTATTTTGATTTTCTTGACGGCCTTATTCAGGCTGTCGTTTTTACTTTTTTAACTACGCTCTATGTTGCCGAAGCACTTAAAACTCACCATGAATAAAAAAATATTTTGTTGACTGTTATTCCCCCAGTTGCAGGGGGAATAAAATCTTAGTAAGAACTAAAAGCCAAATTTAAAGCCGAGTGAAAGGCCAACGCCCCGTGCTGTCCAACTGCTTACAAAAGTTGGGCCGCGCAGTGCCACCCCCAAACTGAATTCAAAAATGCGCGTATCAAGCACCAACGTTATATATTGACTCCATACCGATTCAAACAGTCGTGTCCCTCCAGAAACTGACAGGACCGGCAGGTTAAGTTCGCCGCGTAAACCCCAATTGAAATAGGAAAAATCCGCCGCTGTATTGAGCGAACAGCCCAGGTCGGGCCGTATAAGAAGAAACCGGCTTTTAAATGGTTTTATTATTGCGTAAAAACCCAAGCGGGTAGGGCGAAGAACCTTGCGCGGCGTATTTGCCGAGTTTGTTTCGTTAAAGTCAAATTTCATGCTGATGTCATCCAGTTTATCCATTAAATCAGGATACATACCTTGATTATCCAAAATATAGGGGATGTTGGGAAGCTGGTAATCAATATCAATTTCGTAGGTCTTTTTGTTCCGCATAGTTGCCGGAACCATGGGAATATTATCAATTGTTGCGCCGGCGTCAAGAATAGGCCAAACCGCATAGCGCGTTTCAAGAGAAAGATCCATACCGGCCGTCATGTTTTCGCTGGAAAACAGCCACGCACCGGCGGATTCCTTTCCTATAAGGGATAACCATGCAGGGTCAGAACGGTCGGTATTCAAATGAACGTCAGTTTGCGGCATATAAAAAACCGGAACATAAACTGACGGTGCGGCTCTAACCAGCAGCTTCTTGTTCAAAAAACTCTTTTCCGCCCCAATGTTAAGAAACATAAACGCACTGCCTGCCGCATAGAAGTCTCCCTGTACGTTAAGGCTGTTAAAAGCATTCGCAAGGGCAGTCGTATCGTTTCTATCAAGTTTGGTAAGATTCAACATACTTGAAAGAGAATCAATGGTAGCCTTGGATGTGTTAAAAAAGAGGTTTGCTTCCATGCCGATGCCAAGATCCATCGTAAATAGGCTTCCAATGCGAAACTTTGCACTAACCGGTTTGCTGTATATTGCCGTTTCAACTGCTAATTCACCTTTGCTGAGGAATTGATTGATGTTAAAATCTTCGCTAAAACCTGTGAAGAGATCGAGGACTTCTCCAAAAGCAAACCATGAATTGGAAAGTCCAAGCTGAGTTTCGGCAAACCCAATCTCAAAAAGCCGCTGCCGCCGGTAGCCTGTTGATAAATCAGCCCCTTCTGTTGATATGAACGAGGGTAGTTTGAATTTCGATTTTTTTTCGGATTCTTCTGACTTTTCCGTTTTTTCAGGTTCGGCTTTTTTGGCCGCGCCATCTGTTTTGGCCGCATCTTGTGCAGAGAGCGTTGTAAAAGACAACCCTGCAATTATGCTGAGTATTACTAATTTTTTCATTTGTTTCAGGCTAACCGGTAATGGCTTGTTAAGTCAAGCTACATACTGCCTTAGTGTAAAAAACATCTGCTTCCGCGCGGGTAGGCATGGCAGGAATTGCCCCCCGTTTTTGAACACAAAGAGATGCTACCGCATTGGCAAAACGCACACATTCCTCAAGATCTTTTTTGTTAAGGGCATCAGGATTTACGCCTTTTGCAAGTATCTGGCAGAGGAACCCGCCCCAAAAAGCGTCGCCGGCGCCGGTTGTATCGGTTACCGGCACATCTGGCACGGGAATGGCCGCGTGTGCAGTGCGCGTCAAGGCTTCTGCTCCCTTCTTACCGCGGGTAATCACAGCGCAGGATACGCCTGCATCAAAAAGCGCAGCAACGCCCGTGTCAAAATCCGTGCTGCCGGTAATAAGCGGGACTTCTTCCTCGCTCATTTTGACGAGATCGGCAAGATGCAGAACACTGCGCATGCCTTTAATCGCCGCAGCCTCGCCGGCCCAAAGCGGGGCGCGGTAATTCGGGTCGTAGGAGATGAGTGCGCCGGCTTTTTTTGCTACGGCGGCGGCTTCCACGGTTGCACTCCGCGCCGGTTCGTTTGTCAGCGAAAGCGAGCCAAAATGAAATATCCGGCAGGCTTCGAGAATATCACGGCGGAGTTCGTCAGGGGTAAGGCAGGTATCGGCGCCTGGTTTGCGGGCAAACGAAAAATCACGCTCTCCGCACGGGCTCAAATCTACAAAAGCAAGCGTTGTAAAAACTGAGTCGCTGGTGATAAGGCCGCTTGTATCAACATGATTTTCTTCAAGAACAGAACGCAGGAAACGTCCGTGAGCGTCCGATCCAACCTTTCCAATAAATGCCGCTGTAAGTCCCAAACGGGCAAGAGCACAAAGCACATTTGCAGGCGCTCCGCCGGGGTTTCGTTCGTACAGCGTCATGCCGGCGGGTGATTGTCCTGCGGGGGTAAAATCAATTAAAAGCTCACCAAGCGCAGCAACGTCAATTTTTTTCTGGTGTTCTTTATTCATTATTATTTATATGGCGCATTATTTCTTTTCTTGCGGCCTGTCTCCCCGGGCGAATTCCGCCGCGCAGGTAACAAAGCTGGCCAGGTTTTGCAAATCCGACGGGATGATGAGTTTTGTCGCCTTGCCGTCGGCGACTTTTTGCAGCGCTTCCAGGCTTTTCAGCTTGATGAGCGCGTCGTCGGCGGCTACCGCTTTCAGCATCGAAAGGCCGTCGGCGGTCGCTTTCTGCACGGCAAGAATCGCCTGCGCCTCGCCTTCCGCCTCGCGGATGGCCGCTTCCTTCGCCGCTTCGGCCTGAAGAATTGTCGCCGC
>JAITHM010000053.1 GCA_031279965.1 Spirochaetaceae bacterium | reverse complement strand
TTAGTTGAACATAAATTTGCGAGATAACAAAACCAAGCGGAACAAGTATAACAAGTGCCGTTCCCAGGGCAAAAAATGCAGCAAGCAGCCTGCGTAAAAAACGCCCGCTGTGGGTTTTTACGGTAATTTTACGCGCTATACGTTTATGCAGCGGCTCAACAATGATAAAAAGCAGAATTGACCATAATAGTATTGACATAAAAGGGGCAAAAAGGCGGCAGACAAGCAAAAAAAGGCCAATAAGAATTATACCAAACACCCATGTTTGTATTTTCCCTTCTTCAGGCTTTTTGTATGGTATCTCGCTCATGCCGCCTATACTACCGGTAAATTAAAGAAAAGTCACCTGAGCGCTGAGTTGCCGGCTTCGATATTTTGACGGATCTGCCCCCTGCGGGGGAAGGCCGGGCTATCCGCTCTTATTCATCCGCTTACGCTCCTGAATACCGCTTCTATCCTTTGCGCAGCTGGCGGCGTGAACACCGGAAACACCCTCGGGCACCGTAATCAGTGTTTCGCCGGAGCTGTTGATGTCTCTGCTGCCTCTCCCTGGGACTGCCCCCGCTCAAAGTTACTCGGCGCTTTTTTTGCCGCCAGTTTTGAACGTTACGCCGACTGTTGCCTAAAACTTGAGGAGAATCGTGCGCTGCCTTGCAGGCCGACGGATGTTTTCACTCTAAAGGGTAGGATGGCGCAAGGCATAAAAAATGTCAAGGCGGCCGGCGGACAGCAGACTTTCAAAACGCGCCTTAACAGACCACCCCATTGTATAACATGTATACAACATTATTTTTTACAAGAGATTTGGGAAACAAATAATTTTCTCTGTATACTTCCTTAAACCCTAATTGCTGATAAAACCACATGGCCTCTCTTTTTGTCTCTTCCACTTCGATTATATACGTTATATTTATATATGATAAAAATCTTTTCAGCATTTCCAATAAAACACCCATTTTCATATATTTTCTATCTACCGCAACAAACGCTATAGATGCTGTTTTTGTATATTTTTCAACGGAATATTGGGGAAACATGTTAATATGCTGTTTTAATACTATCATTACCAAAAAAGCTTTTATCATACCTAAATGTTTTATAAGTTTGTTTATTTTAAATTTTACACTGCGGCGTTCTTTATCTATAGAACCTATTATTCCAGCAGGTTCATTATCAATTATCACCACATAAATAGTGTCAAGCACGAATATGTGGGCGAGAGCCTGTATCAATGTTTTTTTGTTTTTTGAAATAAATGACAACTCTTTTTCAAAATTTTCCACAAACAATTTACTCAATTTCTCTCGTATGGTATCATCAAATTCAGCGGCGTTTTTAATTACCATACGTTATTTCCTCAAAAAAGTAATGAAATACCGCCCGAAAACGGACAAGATAAGAAATTACTGGTAACGGACTTCTGTCCGCCGGTAATCGCGTCTGGGCAGACCTCTCCCCTAAACTAAGCCCTATGCCTGGTAAAAGGGCGAATTCATGTGTGTGTGTGTGTGTGTGTGTGTGTGTGTGTGTTCGGCAGCCCGCCGGCTAAACTTGAGGGAAATTGCGCTCTGTTGTGCTTCCACGGTTCACCGCCTGTTTTCATACTGGAAGCAGGGTAACACAGGGCGGGAGAAATGTCAAGCGGGGTATCTTCATAAACAGGACAACTTTGCCGGTGCTTGGACAGGCGATGTTTTTATTGATGCTAAAATTCGGCTTGACCAGCCGCGCGAGGATAGGGAATAACATCACGGATATTTGCCATGCCGGTAACATACTGTACAAGCCGTTCAAACCCAAGGCCAAAGCCTGCATGAGGGACTGACCCAAAACGACGAAGGTCAAGGTACCACCAGTACGATGGAATGTCCATACCAAGTTCTCTCATACGGAGTTGGAGTTGTTCAAGATCATCTTCACGTTCTGAGCCGCCAATTATTTCGCCAAGTCGAGGGACAAGTACATCCATTGCGCGTACTGTTTTACCGTCGCTGTTAGTCTTCATATAAAAAGCTTTAATCTCTTTGGGATAATCAGTTACAATAACAGGTCCGTGGGCAAGCTGCTCTGTAAGAAATTTTTCGTGTTCGCTCTGGAGATCACAGCCCCAAAACGGTTTGAATTCAAAATTCGCCGCATGGTGTTCAAGTTCTCGTATCGCATCTGTGTACGTTATATGGGTAAAGCGTGAATCTGCAACAGACTGAAGTGTTGCAATCAGGCCTTTTTCAATATGAGTATCAAAAAATTCAAGATCGTCAGAATGTTTATCAAGTATATCTGTAAAGAGATATTTAATAAATTTCTCTGCTAATGCCATATCATCTTCCAGATGTGCAAAGGCGATTTCTGGTTCGATCATCCAAAATTCAGCCAAATGTCGTGAGGTATTTGAATTTTCAGCACGGAAAGTTGGACCAAAAGTATAGATTCGGGAAAGTGCTGCTGCGTAAGTTTCACCTTCAAGCTGGCCTGAAACGGTTAAAAACGCTTTTTTACCAAAAAAATCTTTGCTGTAATCCAAAGTTCCCGCTGTAATTTTTGCCAAATCCAATGTTGTAATCTGAAACATTGCTCCGGTACCTTCAGCATCATTCGTTGTGATGATCGGTGTATGCACATACTGAAAGCCTTGTTCCTGAAAAAAAGTATGAACCGCATAGGCAAGCCGCGACCTTATCCGAGCGACGGCACCAATTGTCGCTGTTCGGGGCCGAAGATGCGCTATTTCTCGAAGAAATTCAAAAGAATGTCCTTTTTTTTGCAGGGGATAACTTTCTCCGGAAGCCGCACCAATAAGACGCGCTTCATCTGCAGCAAGTTCAACACACTGCCCCTGAGCAGGCGAAGATACAAGTTTACCAGAAATCTCGACTGATGCGCCTGTAGAAAGCGCGTCAAGAGTTGTCTGTGTTTCTATGCTAAGCTCTGTAGTACGGTCAAATGTACACTGAAGCGCCGCAAAACATGAACCATCGTAGACCTCGATAAATACAAGGTTTTTCATAGTTCGTTTTGTACGCACCCAGCCGCGTGTTACAGTATGCTGACCGCAGGGCTCCTCTGTCAGTAAATCCTTAATCATGATTACTGAGCAAAATTACTTGCCGCCTTTGCAATAAGTTCATCGTCACGTTCAGTAAGCGGGATTTGCCTGCCTTTTGCGTCATAAATTGTCATATCAAGAGCAAGACCGCGCAGTTCCTGTACCAGTACGTTAAACGACTCTGGAATGCCGGCCGTGGTAGAAGGCTCTCCCTTGACGATGGCTTCGTAAATCTTTGACCGGCCTGTCATGTCGTCAGACTTTATTGTTAAAAGTTCCTGAAGCGTGTTAGCCGCACCGTAGGCTTCAAGCGCCCAAACCTCCATCTCACCAAGCCGCTGGCCGCCAAACTGTGCCTTACCACCCAGTGGCTGCTGGGTTACAAGCGAATAGGGGCCTGTTGAACGGGCGTGCATTTTATCATCAACAAGATGGTGTAGTTTGAGGAAGTAAATAACACCACAGAAAATCGGATTAACAAACACTTCACCGGTACGTCCGTCACGCAGTATTGTCTTTGAGTTGGAGGGAAGCCCCGCTTCGGTTAGTTTTCGTTCAATTTGGTCTGTTGAAGGCGATTGGAAAACCGGCGCCGAGTACCATTCATTAAGCGCGAGTCCGGCCCACCCCAGTTCTGTTTCAAGAAGCTGGCCTATGTTCATACGGGAAGGCACACCAAGCGGCGTAAGGCACAGATCAAGCGGCGTCCCGTCTTCCATATACGGCATATCCTCAATGGGAAGAATACGGGCGACAACGCCCTTATTGCCGTGGCGGCCTGCCATCTTGTCTCCTTCGCGGAGTTTACGCTTCGCAGCGATAAGAACCTTCACCATCTCTTCAACACCAGGATTGAGATCATCCCCCGCGCTTCGTTTGAGCCGCTGCACATCGATTACCGTACCGTCAATGCCATGAGGGGCACGGAGCGAAGTGTCGCGCACTTCTTTAGCCTTTTCGCCGAAAATCGAGTTCAAAAGCTTGAATTCGGGGGTAGTTTCCGCTTCGCTTTTCGGCGTGACCTTACCTACAAGAATATCACCCGCACGCACTTTTGCGCCTATGCAGATGATCCCTTCAGCATCAAGACTGTCAAGACTTTTTTCTGATGCATTGGGTATATCCCGTGTGATTTTTTCCGGCCCAAGCTTTGTCTCGCGTACCTCAGTGGTAAATTCTTTAATGTGGATCGATGTGAACATATCATCACGCACAACACGTTCTGAAATTAAAATTGAATCTTCGTAATTGTAGCCATTCCACGGCATAAAGCCGACGAGCACATTGCGTCCTAAAGCAAGTTCACCGCCATCGGTTGCAGGGCCGTCGGCAATCACCGCGCCGGCAGTGATGCGGTCACCTTCTTTGACAAGAGGGCGCTGATTGTAACAGGTATCCTGATTTGTCCGCTGAAATTTGATAAGCGGATAACTGTCGTATGCTTTTTCATTGGCTTCATCCGGCGCGATACGCACTTCATCAGTTGTTACGTGAACTACTGTTCCGGCACGCTGGGCTTTTACCAAAACACCGGAATCATAGGCGCATTTTGCTTCCATGCCGGTTCCTACACGCGGCGCTTCAGGAAATACGAGCGGTACGGCTTGGCGCTGCATGTTGCTTCCCATAAGGGCACGGTTCGCGTCGTCATGCTCCAAAAACGGAATAAGCGAGGTTGAAACCGAAATAATCTGCTTGGGCGAAACATCCATATACTGAATTTCCTGCGGCGAACAGGTGGGATAATCCCCCTGGTGGCGGCAGGCAACTTGAGCTTCTGCAAAGGAACCGTCTTTGTTAAGTTTTGCCGATGCCTGGGCAATGTAATACTTGTCTTCATCCATTGCGGAAAGGTATTCGACTTTTTCTGTTGCTTTACCCTGTTCAACTTTACGGTATGGAGTTTCAAGGAAGCCGTAGTCATTGACTTTGGTATAGTTGGCCAACGACACGATAAGACCAATATTGGGGCCTTCCGGGGTTTCAATGGGGCACATGCGTCCGTAGTGGGTGTAATGGACATCGCGTACCTCAAAGCCGGCCCGGTCGCGGGAAAGACCGCCGGGGCCAAGCGCATTAAGGCGGCGTTTGTGCGTAAGTTCGGCAAGCGGATTAACCTGATCCATAAATTGCGAAAGCTGGCTTGAGCCGAAGAATTCTTTTATTGCCGCTACGATCGGTTTTATCGAAATAAGATCCTGCGGGCGTATCGTATCCGTTTCTTTAAGTGACATACGCTCTTTGGCGATACGCTCCATGCGCGAGAATGCTTTTTTCATCTCGTTCGTCATTAATTCGCCGACAGAACGCACTCGCCTGTTTCCCAGGTGGTCAATGTCATCGGCAATGTCGTCGTGGTTGTAGACACGGATAAGATGTTTCATCGTTGCAATGATGTCCTGTTTGGTAAGGACCATGTCTTCAAGCGGCGGATCAAAGTCAAAGCGTTTATTCAGCTTGTAGCGTCCAACCCGTCCCAATTCGTAACGCCGTTCCGTAAAGAACATTTGATTAAGGTCTTTTTCAGCGTTTTCAATGGTGATAGACTCGCCGGGAAGAAGCACATTGTAAACGATGGACAGCGCGTCTTCTTTGGTGGGCTCATCGCTTTCAGAATCTTCGCGCAAATGTTTTATATCTTCACGCTCAAAACAATTAAGCAGCATCGGGGTTTTAAGACTGCCTTCAGTCTTAAAATCAATGAGCTCAATAGTAGTAATTCCCCGGGAAACAAGTTCATCAATGATATGGGGATGGAGTTTTTCGCCCGCACGATGAAGTTTCTTTTTGCCGTCAACCACGCCTTTTGTGGTCTCGATTTCTTCCGGTGCGGCGTCAACCCACACCGGTGCAGCAAGCACTCGGCCAGCAAAAGCTTCGCGGCTTTCTGCGTCATCGCGCACTTCAGCCGTTTCTGTCTTGTAAAACGCTTTAATAATCTCTTCACGGCTTGAAAAACCCAGCGCCCGCAGGAATATAGTTCCCAGGATCTTCTTTTTCCGGTCGATTTTCGCACAAATATGTTCGCGCTTCTGATCAATTTCAAATTCGAGCCAGCTTCCACGATAAGGGATGATGCGCGATGAATAAACGCCCTTCTCGTGACAGAAAATAACGCCCGGAGACCGGTGAATTTGCGATACGACAACACGTTCCGCGCCATTTATGATAAAAGTACCGCGATTGGTCATAATAGGAATGTCGCCCATGTAGATGTCTTTTTGGCGAATTTCACCGGTAGCGCGGAATGCCAAATTGATGCGCGCTTTAAGGCTTATTCCGTAGGTAAGCCCTTTTTGCTTACACTCAAATTCACTGAATTTGATGGAATCATCGTCTAACGTGTAATATTCATAATTCAGTTCCATTTCACCATTGGGACTTTCGATGGGGAATGTGGTTTTGAACACTTCCTCAAGACCCTGTAATTGAGGCTGTTTACCTGTATGCAATATCTCTCGCTGCAAAAAGCGTTCATACGACGCTGTTTGAATATCAATTAAATCGGGGACAGCCATAACGTCCTCAATATCCTTGCCAATATACGTACGTGTTTTGACTGTTTCCTTCATATCTTCGCTGTCTTTAGCCTTTTTCACTGCCATACCTACCTCTTGCTTCTTGTTTTTTTAAGGGTATAATTTATTGAAGCTATCATAAAGCATTCTATCTCGTCAAGTGTCCTGTCCGTACTCATTACAATTTATAGAACATATAGGCTTTGGGAATGGATAGCCCTAATGCGGCGGAAACCTCCGTCTGAGATTTCTGATTTCGGGAGGATGGCCTTTGCTGTCGCATGGCCTTTCCCGGTAAAGTTAGTGGGCAGTGGGCAGCGGGTAGTGGGCAGCGGGTAGTGGGCAGCGGCTTCTGGCCGGAATACGTTAACTAACGCTGAAGTCGCCGTTAGTTAACATATACCAGCCAAAGTCTACCAACTACCAACTACCCACTACCAACTACCAACTACCAACTACCAACTACCAACTACCAACTACTAACTGCCCACTACCAACTACCCACTGTCCACTGCCCACTGTCCACTATTTTATGCAGAAAACGGGGGCGAGGCCGCCCGCCGAACTCGCATTGGAGTGGCCGCCGGCATTTCCGGAGCTGCCGACATGGCAAAAGTAAGACGAGGAGCCGGAAGAGGGCGAAGCGAGCCACCACCAGTCAGCCCCCGCGCCGCTCTTCTTCCGGCTGTTGTCATCCGGATACGCGCTCAGCCTTCCCTGGTTCCCGCTTGTTTCCCCGCCGGACTCGGTTCCAAATACTTCGTAGTTTGTTGGCAGGAAG
>JAITHM010000029.1 GCA_031279965.1 Spirochaetaceae bacterium | reverse complement strand
TCGTTTACCGGTATGGCTGTGCCGGAAGCGGTCTCGTTGTACTGCAGGCCGTCATCTGTAGAAAGGAAAATCGTGCTGGTGGCGTGGGTGCCGGGCGTAACGGTAATGCTTATTTTACCGTTCTCATCAGAATTATAAGCATAGACTGAATACCGGTAAACGGAAGGGTCAAAATCAGGCCGCAGCACAACAATTGCATCCGTCGTAACTTTATCTGCCTGCAAGCTGTTAAGCTGATTATGATCGCTCTGTACCGGAGGAACCAGCGATTCCTCCAACCCGGAAGAGGGAGCTGTAGTATCTTTTTGACCGTGAAAAAAATTCTGGCTGCATCCTGCAAATCCTAAAACTACCAGCGCCGCAAGCGCCGTTCCCGCATACTTCATAAAATCTCCTTAAAACAAACCCCGGCAGTCTGATTGGGGGATAAACTCAAACTTATCTTTATCATAATACCATATTTTTCCGCTTTCTTTCAACTGAAATTCGAATGGCCAGGTTAGGGGGCGGGGGGAAGCGCCGCGTATCCTCTGCGCCTGAGGGTGGGGTAGAGCGCTTCAATATGAAATGTTCCGTTAAGGCCGGCGCTCAATGCAAAATTCAGTTCCAGGCGCTGCGGCGGAAACGAGCCCAGCGTCCATTCGACAGACTGCGTGTTTAATGTCCAGGGAACGCTTGATGCATATACGATAAGGTCGCCGCGGTCTTCGCTGGAACGTGCGTCTTCCGGCAGGGACAAAGTAAGCCGGTAGCGGCTGGGTTCGTCCGGTGCGTCAACAATCAGTTTAACCATCCTGCGGCCAAGAAATTCATGCTGTTCAATCAGAAGGGGAAGACCGGTGTATACCGGACGTTCATGTACCGGAAGAACGGGTTTGCTGTCCACACCGCTAAGCCGCCTAACATCAGTTAGTATGTCGGCAAAGGGAATTATCGCAAGGCCTGTGAAGATGAGTACCGTAAGCGAGATAACTAACGGTAAAAACTTTGCTTTAACAATATGCCATTTTTTTTGCGCTGCTTGAAGAAAAAAAAGCGCCGATAACACAAAAAGCGCCGGCAGTGCAAGAGGAATAAGGGAAATGTCAAGAAATGTCATAACGACAAAAAAGATCGTAAAAAAATTTCCAAGCACTAAAAAATATATTTTGGTGCGTGCACGCGCGTAGCGAATAAAAAGCAGGCACACAAAGAGCAGTATATCAAAAAGAAAGGCATAAAGAATTATTGACCTTTCGGCAAGATATACCGGCCGTGAACTTAATCCTGTGATAAAATAATTCAGCGTCATATCGTCTTGGACAACAGCGATTGCCTGATCCGCCCAAAGATTTACCGCACGTGCCAGCGCAGGCGCGTCAATAAGCGTGCCATAATTTTTTGTGCTGCTGGTGACATAGATTAATGGTATATCGCGTAATGCGGCCAGCTCAAGCGGTTTGCGCGGCTTAACAACACCGCAACGGTAAAGCGCGTTATATTTTGTATAAAATTCAAAAGGAACATTGAAGCTTGTGCAGATATTTGTAAAAGGCTCAAGGATTTCAAGTGGAGTGCCTGTATTACGCGCCGCCTGCATTATCGTAAGCGGCCCGTTAATCGCAGTAATATCCGCATAAAGAACAACAAGCTGATCAATGTTGTCAAGCGTATCAAGAAGCTCCTCAAAACCCGGATACGCAGGACTGCCATCAACACTATCCCATGCGGCCGCAAGGAACGCGACAAAAACAGGCGGCGCAGACGCGCTCCGTTTTTTAAGCAATTCCAGCGCAAACTCAAAGCCTGTATGCCGTTCTGTACCGGTATCATCAGGCGTTGTAATGGGGACGGCGACAATCAGCGCCGACTTTGGATGCTGAACGGCAGGCCGCACAAGAAACGACGATCCAAACGCCCCATAACGTTCTTCCAAAGGGCGTTCCTCTGCCGTAATGTCCGCTTCGGCAAGCAGCACGTGCAATTCTGCGCTTCGCTGTTCAAAACGGCGGCGCACTCCGGCTTCAAGCGCGGCAGAGCTGGAAATAACGTGGACGCCCAAGACCGCCGCAAGGATGATGCGGCGAGCGGCGGCGCTCCGGCGGCAGGAATGGCTTAATGCTGTAAATACCATTTTTCAAGCCGCTCATAGGCGTGTTGAATGCGGACAAAGCGCTCCGCATTGTCCGCCGCGTCCTCGTGCGAGGAATGGTCAGGGTGGTAGCGCTTGCTCAGCGTACGGTAGGCTTTTTTGCAGGCGGCGGCAGGCGCTGTTGGGGGAAGGCCAAGACAGACAAATGCCGCCGCGACATCCGGTGGAAGATCCGGCGCTGGATGGCCTGCTTTGGTCTGTGGACGCGGGGAGCCGTTCAGATAATCTTCCAGCTCTTTGTATGCCTCATCAAGATCAGCGTCATTGTGGAAAAAAGAGCGGGACGGTTGGTCATTTCCGTCCAGTATATCGTTAACATAACTTGAAACAATATGTTCAAGGCGTGAAAAAATTCCCATACGAAGCCCTTAAAAAAAGCGATGAACCATAAGCCGGATTCTGTTCACGGAATAACCGTGGCCGCCATCTATCTGTGCCGCCTTTTTGCAAAGACGGTCAGTGCAGTCTACCCACGGCAAACGCGGACGGGCCATCCTGCCGCTGCTTGACTTTGCTCCCGATGAGGCTTGCACTGCCGGAACGTTGCCGAACCGGAGGTGGGCTCTTACCCCGCCATTTCACCCTTACCAGAACCCCAAAATGGAGCCAGGCGGTATGTTTCTGTTGCGCTCTCTGTCGAAGGAGCCTTGCGTCTCCTCCGCCCGGGTGTTACCCGGCATCGTGCCCTGCGGAGCCCGGACTTTCCTCATCTTTACGCCAAAGCGCAAAAACGCGGCGGCGGCTCATCGCTAATAACTATTCTTCAAAATCCGCACTTATTTTTTCATCAAATTCTTCTTCATCACCTTCATCATCATCAAAATCATCTTCATCATCAAGAGCATCAAGATCAGCAAGACTGCCGGCCGTCTCTTCGTCAAAGAAATCTTCCTCGCCTTCGGCAGTTTCTTCGTAGTACAATATGCTTGAACAATACGGGCAGGAAAGCACTTCTGTACCAAGCCGCACAGCATTGGCAAACTGAACAGGCAGTATCATGTGGCAGCTATTACACACGCCGCCCCGCACGGCAACAATACCGCGTCCGCCTTTTTTGCGAATGATGCGTTCAAATTTGAAGACAAGTTCTGGATCTAGATCTTTAGTAAGCTTTTTTTCTTCAACAGCAATTTTTTCAAGCAGCTTGGTGCGGCTTTCAAGTTCCGTCTCAACAGATTTTTTCCGGTCGGTAAGTTCATTTGTCTGCTGATCCATCAATTCTTTGTGCTGCTGCAATTCGGTTTTAAGCGTGGAAACTTTCTGTTCGGCAAGCTGAAGGTCACGCCGGTAATTGTGTTCCTTGTTCGCCGCATCCTTGATTTCTTTATCGAGCGCTTCGTATTCACGCTGAGTTTCAATGGCGTCCATCTTTTTTTCCGCCTTTTCGCGCTCGCTTTCCGCCTCCAAAAGCAGGTTTCTTAGTTCACTCTCTTTCTTACGCGCTTCAACATATTCCTGATCTTTATCGATATAACCCTGTTTAAGCCTAAGAACAAGCTCTTCCTGCGATGAAAGAGACTTTGGAATATCCGTCATCTCGCGTTCCAATACGATTTTCTCCGTAAGCACATCCTGCAGCTTACGAAGGCAGTCAAAAATTTCTTCTGTTGTCATGCACTTCTCCTGTTTTCAACCAATTTTTTTATGTGATGCCCTTCTAATTAATGATCGATATAATCTTTTAATCTGCGGGCGCGTTTCGGGTGGCGCAGCCTGCGTAACGCTTTCGCCTCAATCTGCCGTATGCGTTCACGAGTAACATTAAAACACAGTCCAACTTCCTCAAGCGTTAACGAAAAACCGTCATCAAGGCCAAAGCGCATTTTAAGCACTTCCTGTTCACGCTTTGGAAGCGTTGAAAGAACACTGTAAAGCTGTTCCTGGAGCAGTGTGAACGCCGTTTTATTCGCCGGGTTTTCGACATGATCATCTTCAATAAAATCGCCAAGCTGAGAATCTTCTTCTTCACCAACCGGTGCTTCCAGCGAAATAGGTTCACGGGCAACGTTTTTGACATTTTTTACATGGAGCGCCGTCCAGCCAAGTTTTTCGGCAATTTCTTCATCACTCGGTTCGCGGCCAAGCGATTGTAAAAGCTGGCGTGATTCACGAATCACTTTGTTAATTTGCTCAATCATGTGTACAGGAACACGAATCGTTCGTGCTTGATCAGAAATGGAACGGGTTATTGCCTGTCGTATCCACCACGTGGCGTATGTAGAAAACTTAAATCCTTTTTTATATTCGAATTTTTCGACCGCTTTGATAAGTCCAATATTCCCTTCCTGAACTAGATCAAAAAAATGAAGCCCTCGGTTCGTGTATTTTTTCGCAATAGAGACAACCAGCCGTAAATTTGCCGTAATAAGCCGGTCTTTTGCATTTTTCATCATGATACGTCCCGAATTAATCTCCTTGGCAAGCTGTCCAATACGTTCAATAGGCGCTTCAAAATCAGATTCCATTTTGTCAAGTTGTTTTTTATTCTGTTGAATTTGATGAATTTTTTCTTTTATTTCGTCTGATGAAAGTCCAAGCTCTTGTTCGTACCGTTCACGATCTTCTTTTATGGTAAGGCCTCGTCCAAGATTACTCAGTTCCTGTTTTGACGATACGCTCAGCCGTTTTTCAATTTTTTCTTTTTCGCGCCGGATGCGTTTGATTTTTTGCGCTGCTTTAAGAAATCTGTCAGAAAAACTGAGTATCTCTTCTGGATGAATCTCGGCGGCGGCAATCGAGTCAAGCAGGCGCACGCGGAGATTTTTGATCTCGCGGTCTTCAAGAAAATTTATTCCTTTGGCAATAAGTTTCCGTTTGTGTTCGACATAATTTTTAAGATCGCCGCCCATAACGCGCAACGGTTCTTTGTAAAACTGTACAAGCCTCCGCCGCTCTGTCATATAATCGGAAAGTTCTTTTTTGGAAAGTCCTAGTTCTTTGGGGTCACGCCGCGAGCGCTGGAGGATATGATAGAATTCTGTAATCGCTATGCCTGATTCCCGAATCACATTTTTGACGATGTTTTCACCGGATTCCATTTTCTTAGAAAGCTCAACTTCCTGTTCAGCGGTAAGAAGATTTTCACGGCCAATTTCCCGCAAATAAAGGCGTACCGGATCGTCAATTGCCGATTCTTTTTCCGAATAAACAAGCTTTTTTTTGCCATGTGCTGTTTTTTTTGACAGTGTTGGTTCACTTTCTTCGATAAGGTTGTCTTCTTCAACAAGCGAGATGCCGGAAGACTCAAGAAGCGCAAGTACAACTTCAATTTTTTCCGTGTTGGCAATGTGGTCGGGCAGAAATTCAGAAAGCTCATCGTACGAGACCGCCCCCTTTTCCTTGCCGTATTCCATAAGCCGCTTGACTCCTGGATCCTCAGGAACTGGAAGTTCTGCTTCGCTGCCAATCTGTACGCCGGATTCATCCAACGTTGCACCAGGCACCATCCCGTCAACTGCCGTTCCCTCTTCGGCAGTCTCCAACTCATTATGTGCTTCGTCCATAGCCTACCCCTTTCAACGTTTGCAGCTCATCAAGAATGAACTGTTTTTCGAGGAGCAAATCAGCCGTATCCTGACCGGCATTTTTTGCCAAACGCAATTCTGTATCGACACGCCGTCCGCGGCGTTCTAGATGCTTGATCTTTACCCCGCGGATCCCATCAAAAACAATCTGCTCCATCCGGTCAGAAAATTCTCTGCCGGCGCTCCTTCCGGCAACAAAATCTCGCAATGCCCGGTCTTCAAGGCGAGACAAGAGGGCATCCAAACGCAGTTCTCCGCAGCGCAGACATTCCTCCAAGGCAAGATACAGCTCTTTTGCAGACCGGTCTTCAAAGTCCTCTGCCGGAAGATTCTTCCGTACCGCATTAAATAAATCGGGCCGCACCTCAATATTGACGGCGGCTGCGGTAAGCACGTAGAGTTCTTCGTTCATAGCGATACATCGCTGTGCTGTATTTCCTTCTCCGGCGCGGCGTCCAGCCGCTGTCTTCTCCTGCCCAAACCTTAAATCATGTTGCACGGCACTTGGATCTACGCCTAAAACAAGGGCAAGTTGCTTGGAAAAAGCATCTTTTTCTGCCTCGCTTTCAATACTCGAAAAAAACGGAATCAAGAAGGCTATTGCCCTAGAAATTCCTTCAGTATCGTCCCGGCGAGTCAAAAATTTGCTTTTGCTTTTGGCGGTCAAGTAGTCCGAATCAAGCATAACATTTTTTACCGATTCTGACAAGAGCGACTCTCCGCCATCTTTCAATATATCGGCAGGATCTTTGAACGCCGTGCCGCCGGGAAGTTCGATGCGCACAACCGCGCAAGAAACGCTGTTTTGACGGCATACAAGGATAGCCTTGCCCGCGGCAGTTTCGCCGGCTTCGTCTGTGTCAAAAAGCAGCTTGATCCGTTCCGCCCAGCGCCGTAACAGCCGCGCCTGCTCTCCGGTAAACGCCGTCCCAAGCGGCGCAACGGCGTTCGTCACGCCTGCCTGGTGCAGCGCGATAACATCCATATATCCTTCACAAACAAGCGCTTCCTTTGTGCGCCGGATTTCCGGCAGCGCTAAATCAAGCGCGAAGAGCGCCTCTCGCTTACGGTACAATACTGATTCCTGCGAATTAAGGTATTTGGGGCCGTCGCCGCCAAGTATCCTTCCACCAAACGCCACGGTACGCCCTTGCCGGTCGTTGATGGGAAACATAAGCCGTCCTGAAAAAAACGCCGTCTGTGGGTATTTGCGCGAAAAAAGACCGCTTTGCGCAAGAAAAGCGGCGGAATATCCTTTGCCGGAAAGAAATTTATACAGCCAAGTACGGTCGGAAGGCGCGTACCCCAGCCTGAAACGGTCTATCATTGCGTTGTTGATACCCCGGCTGTGCACATACTGCAAGGCGCTTGCCCCTTCCGCCGTTTCCCTAAGGATATGATGCAGACTCCCCGCTACACGCCGGTAAAGTTCAACACAATCATCTTTTTCGCGGCCTGAATTTTCGTCCTCATGCCGTACGGCGCCGTTATCAGACTCGTATTCAATCCGTACGCCGGTTTTCCGCGCAAGCTGAACAAGTGCCTCAGGAAAACTTATTTTTTCAACCTGCATCACAAAGTTGACGATTCCGCCTCCTTCATGACAGCCAAAACAATACCACGACTTACGCTCAGGATTTACCGAAAAGCTTGGCGTTTTTTCATTGTGGAACGGACACAATCCCCAGAAATTCCCGCCTCGTTGTTCAAGGCGCACATATTCGCCTATGATGCCAACTGGGTCAAGACGGGTCTGTATCTCGTCAATCGTTTTCCGCGAAATGAACGGCATTTATTCAGTATACGCTAACACCGTGTCTCCACCTAGTGTAACGTCAGCGTGATTCGTAATCAGGCCAAAAGGATTCGCGGGCTCTAGTCCTGTGGGACAGGTCAAGACTGCCAGTATTCTCGGTGAAAAAGCACAAGCACAGTCCAGATTTCAAGACGGCCTGCAATCATGGCGACGGCGTAGAGCAGTTTAAGATGCGCCGGAAAAACTGAAAAAGAACTCCCCGGGCTTATTGCGCCAAAACCGCTGCCGAGATTTCCCAGCATCGAAAATGATGTTGTAAGCGATGTTATAATATCAAATCCGGCTGCTGCTGTTGCGAGCGTAATAAATGCCGCCGTCATCATATAAAGGAAAACAAATGCGGTAACCCCATAAACAACATCTTTTCTGCCTACTTTGTGGTTAAGGTGCACACTGAATACTCCGCGTGGATACAACAGCCGCCGGAACTCGTTTCCTGTCTGTTTATAAAGTACAACAAAACGAATCAGTTTTATGCCGCCTGCGGTTGACCCCGAACATCCTCCGGTGAACATAAGAAAAAAAAGCAGCATCTGTGCAAGGGCAGGCCAGCGGGTATAATCTGTTATTACCGCTCCCGTCGTCGACAAAAATGATATAGTTTGAAATACCGCATCAAGGGCGGCCGAAGACATCGAGTTATAAAGCGGCGCGATGTTCACGGTAATGATAATTGATATTACGACAGCAAGAATAATATAGGCGCGCAATTCAGAATTAAAAAAAACTTCCTTAACATTGCGGCGTATTAAACGGTAGTAGATGTTGAAGTTTACCCCTGCCAAAAACATAAAGACCGCCCATACAATGGTAAGATATGCTGAATTATAGCCGGTAAGACTGCTGTTTTTTGTAGCGATGCTGCCGGCGGAAACTGTCGCAAATGAATGACAGATTGCGTCGAACACATCCATACCGCCTGCCAGGTATAAAAGAAAGAGTATTAGCGTCATTATGCAGTAAAAAATCCATAAAACTTTTGCCGTTCCGGTAACTTTGGGAGTTATTTTTTCTTTGTCGGGCCCTGTCGTTTCTGCTTTTATCAACTGAAACCCACCGACACCAAGAAGAGGCATCAGCGCAACGGTAAGCAGTATGATGCCCATGCCTCCAATCCAGTAAGATATGCAGCGCCAAAATATCAGTGAACGGGGGAGCACATCCAGGTCGGCCAGTGTTGAGGCACCAGTTGTTGTAAATGCGCTGGCACTTTCAAAAAGCGCATCAATAAAATGTATTTTTGCTTCGTACAGATAGTAAGGCAGCGCCCCCCATACAATGAGTATGACCCAGGTAAGTGTTACAATAAGATAGCCGTCTTGAGCATAAAGGGCAGGCGGCGTTTTTTTAAACGAAAAAAGCACCGGTGCAGCAACTACAACGGCCAGCGCCAGAGGAAGGCCAAAAACAGCGAACATCTCCGTTTCCTGATATGCCCATGCCAGAATGAGCGAGATCAGCATAAGCGGGAAGGCAAATGCCAGCGCTGCCAACGGGAGCCGCACGAGCTTTATCAAACGCATGGTATACGTTTAGCCGGATTATCCAACAAAATCAAGCTTGTTGCCGGTGCTGTAGTAATCAAGCGGTAATTGGCACCATTGCCTGCCTTGACAAAATGCCAGGAGCTGGGCAGGATAGTTGTATGGAACGCACTGTCTATCTTTTTATGAAAGACAATCTTGTTGTTCCTGAAGCATATCCCCGTGAGCATATCCTGCATGGCATCAGCGAAGATATCGTCCTAAAAGACTATGATGTTCAAGAACTTGATTTTTACGCAGTCCCGCTTTCTAATGCTCCTGCGCAGGTTTTCTGCTATGCGCTTCCCCCCTCAAATACACTCGTTTGCGGCTGGACAGTTTATCCTATCCGCAGCATTATTATTGCAGCTCAAAAAGACACTGCTGATGCTCGTGTTGCACATATTGTCCGGGCGGCACATATTATGCAGTGGCGGATGACCAGCGTTTTTTGTGGGACGTGCGGCACACGCAACACAGACGCTGCCATAGAACTTGCTCGTCTTTGCCCGGCATGCGGGCGTATGGAGTATCCCCGCATAACACCAGCAGTTATTGTTCTTATAACCAACAACAAAGACGAAATTCTTCTTGCGCATAACCGGAATTTTCCTGATAACATGTTCAGTCTTATTGCAGGGTTTAATGAGGCGGGCGAGACACTTGAAGAAACTGTTCACCGGGAAGTTTTTGAAGAAGTTGCCCTTCGTGTTACAGATATTGCGTACAGTGCATCTCAGCCCTGGCCATTTCCTGCGTCGCTGATGATAGGCTGGACAGCCCGTCATGAAAGCGGTGCAATTCACTGTGATGGTGTTGAAATTGAAGAAGCGCACTGGTTTGCAAGGGATAAATTACCGGCGCTTCCCGGCCTTGGTTCAATTGCCCGTTATCTTATCAATCGATGGCTCAACGCTTTCTAATGCCTTCCGCTAAAACAAACGGCAGAGACAGCATGTAAACCACACCCCGCCTCTGCCGGAATTTTAACGCCGCACCTTCCGGAACAGCGTAATTCAAAATTAATACATACCGTCCATGCCGCCCATACCGCCGCCAGGCATTGCCGGAGCTTCTTTCTTTTCGGGAATATCGGTAATGGCACATTCAGTAGTAAGCAGGAGACCAGCAATAGATGCGGCATTTTGCAACGCAGAGCGGCTTACCTTGGCAGGGTCGATGATGCCTACTTTTACCATGTCTACCCATTCAGATTTTGCCGCGTCAAAACCGATGCCAGGCTGGGCGTTCTTTGCTTTGTCGGCAATTATGCCTGCGTCAAGACCGGCGTTTTCGGCAATCTGGCGAATCGGCTCTTCAAGTGCCCGTTCAACAATTTTGAAGCCGACTTTTTCGTGGTCGGTAAGCCCCTTTGTGTCGGCCTTTTGCAACGCAGGTATCGTCTGTATCAGCGCAAGCCCGCCGCCAGCAACGATGCCTTCTTCAATGGCGGCGCGTGTCGCCGAGAGTGCGTCCTCAACACGGTGCTTTTTCTCTTTAAGCTCAACCTCAGTTGCCGCACCCACATTGATCACCGCAACACCGCCGGCAAGCTTGGCAAGCCGTTCCTGGAGTTTTTCGCGGTCATAATCTGAAGTAGTGTCTTCGATTTGTTTTTTTATCTGAGCGATGCGGTCTTTTATGTCTTTGTCTTTACCCGCTCCGTTGATGATCGTCGTATTATCTTTATCAATTTTGATAGTCTTTGCTTTGCCGAGCGCATCAAGCCCAGTATTTTCAAGCTTAAGGCCAAGTTCCTCGGTAACAACAGTGCCGCCTGTAAGTACAGCAATGTCTTCCAACATAGCCTTGCGCCTGTCGCCGAAGCCCGGCGCTTTTACCGCGCAGGTGCGAAGTGTTCCGCGCAGGCTGTTCAGTACAAGCGTAGAAAGAGCCTCACCGTCCACATCTTCTGCAATGATCAACAGCGGTTTACCACTCTGCGCAACTTTTTCAAGCAGGGGAAGCATATCCTTCATTGAAGAAATTTTCTTGTCGTGAATAAGGATATAGCAGTCATCGTACACGCTGGTCATCGTATCGCGGTCAGTGACAAAGTACGCTGAGATATACCCGCGGTCAAACTGCATACCTTCGACAAAATCAATGGATGTTTC
>JAITHM010000077.1 GCA_031279965.1 Spirochaetaceae bacterium | reverse complement strand
CAGGAACTGCACGAATCGTTTTTCACTAAGCGCAAGAAAGACGTGATTGAATTTCAGTTTGAAGACTCAGGGAAGACGGCGTATTTCGCTGTGCAGATCGAAAACGAGGGCAAAAAGGGGCCGTGGGGGCCGGTAGTTTCGGCGCTGATACCGTAAGGGAGTGATTAGTGGACAGTGGACAGTGGACAGCAGCTTCAGGCCGGTATACGTTACCTACCATTGATATCGTCTCTAGCTAACAAAAATCGCTGCCCACTCCCCACTGTCCACTGCCCACTAAACTGCCAATTCCGCCGGAGACATCCGGCGTTTGGGGGCGGCCTCGTGGAGGCCTCTCAATATAAGACGGCGGGAAAGACCGCAAAGGAAGTTCATTATGAAGAACAAGATGATGGTTTTCGGACGCACCGGGCTGATGTCCTTGTGCGCTGTCGCCCTGGCGGCGGTAATTGGTTTGAGTTTTGCCGGCTGCGATGACGGCACGAGCGACATTACAATAGATGCTCGGCTTGTCGGCACGTGGTATACCTCACAGACGGCTGCTGATAACGGCAACCGCGGGAGTATCAAGTATGAGTTTAACCCGGACACTACGTTTTTCAGTTTCAATCCCTTCGAAGGAGGCTACTGGAGTACACGCGACGGAGTGCTCACAGTGAACGGCACCGCTGTCGGTTCTTATTCCATCAAAGGCACGACGCTCAACTTGGGCGACGACACAGTTTATAAACCGGCTAACTAATTAAGGCAAAGCCGGCACGGGGCGCGGTTCAACCGGAACTGCGCCCTTTTTGTTGTTGAGTGTTGCCTTATCATCAGCGCGGCGCTAACGACTGTTCGCTCTGATGACGGGCTACCATTTAAGGGCAAAGTTGTGTAGTATGAAGTATGAGCGCTCCCAAAAAAGCTATGCTGTGTTTGCTTATTACGGCAATTGTTGTAGCAGGCTGTGCATTGACTGCATGGACAGGGCTTTTTGGCTTAATCGAAGCGTCATTTTATGTGCCGGCAATTAACCGCGAAGCGCAGCACAAACTTAACAGCCAAACGGTAGTCCTTTCAGACTTTTTTTCCAAACTTACCACAACCTTCGCTCAAACACTTTCAGCAGATGCTGCCCACCGGAGTTTTAGCGTTCAACAGCACCAAGCTGATATTTTTGAACGCCGCCGGATTTTCGGCGAGCTTATGACGGCGATTCCGGCTCTGCAATGGGTGCGCTTTATTGATATGGCGGGAAATCGTATTCATTTTTCAACGGAAGAAGCGGCCGATCTTGTCATCCCTGCGGGAACAACCACCGCCGCCTATCGCCCCTGGACAGAAGTTCCGCGCTTTATTCCGATAACACCGGCAATGATTGTTTCTGACGGTGGCATTATATTTGACGGTGACGAAGAACGATTAGTTTTTTATCTGCCGGTTAACGGCATCGATGGACAACGGCAGGGAGTAGCGCTGTTTTCTCTTGCTGTTCGTGCTATTGCCGACCAACTGCTTGCAAGCGGCCTTATCGGGATAGGCGAACAGATTTCCGTCATTTCTAATCCAAGCGGGATTATCGCCGGACTGCGCGGCGCGGCGGATGGTACGCTCAAAAACACCATCATGCAGGCCTGGCGGGATGGCGTGGCAGAACGAAGCGTTGTTCATTCAGAACAGGCGTCATTCGCCCTCTTTACCGCCAAAAGCCGCGAAGGTTTCTTTACCGGTATTCTGTTGAGCGAAAGCCTTTTTGAGGTGCCTTTTGCGCTTAAAATGCTGATACTTGCCGTTTTTGGCATAACCTTATACATCATTCTATTTTGGTGCCTTAACGCACGACAGGATCCTGTTACCATTGTGCAGCACCGGATGAAGCGGCTCCAGGTAAATCTTCTTAACGAATATTTTGAGTTGAAAAACGATATGGACTGGCGGCAGTGGAAACGCGATCTTGCCCAACGCCGCGAAGAAATGCGCGATGAACTGCTGAGGGGTTTTTCAACAAATCAGCGCAAGCGCAATGAGGGTGTCTTTAAGTATATAGATTCATTTTTTGATAAATCATGGGATGAACTGGTCGGTGTTATCGGTAATCGTTCACGAAGCGATATAGAACGTCTTGATGAAGAAAAAATTGAAGACATACTTAAGCGGATTTTAAAAGCGGCTTCGGCATTAAGCACAAGAGACAGACCCCCTCCCCCCCCGCCGCCTCATCCATCTGCTCTGCCGGAAGCTGCCGCCCAGCCTGCTAAAACTCAGCCTGTCGTGGCCGAGCCCGTCGAAGTTGAAGAGCTTCTGCCGGCGCTTGAACCGGTCGAGGAACTTATTCCTGAAGCACTGCCCGAAAGTCCCGTACCGAAGGAACCTGCCGCACCGCCGCAGTCTGAAAACGTTTTTTCCACGCAGAATGAGCCGGAAGAACTGGAAGAATTGGAAGACCTTGAAGCACTTCCTACGACGGCGAATCCGTTTACCAGCAGCGAAGACTGGGAAGATGACGACGATTACTTTTATGATGATTTTGAAGATGAAGATGCGCCTATCGAACTTGACGAAAATGCGTGGTTCGAAGAAGCTCTTCCGCAAGTTGAGCCGTTTTCAGTTCCGTCACCGTCACAGGCCGCGGATCCTGCGCCATCTCCCGCCCCGCTGCCGCAAACTCCTGCGCCAGATGTTTCTTCTTCCGCAGCTCAAACTGCCAGACAGCCGCCGGTGCAAGGCACAGACAAAGTTCTTACCCAAATTTCAGCAAGCATTATGAGTGAGATTGCCCGCAATGCCCGCCGCGAACAAGAAGATCAGAACCAAAATACCAAAAAGCAGCGGCTTAGCACAAAAGGCGGTGCTCCAGCATCCTCTAACGCATTGGATGCGCCGTTTCTGGAAGAAGACCCCTTCCAAGGCATTGACAGCGAAGAGGCGGAAACTACGCTTAACTCAGACGATTTTTCCTACGGGAATTTTGTTACAAAACTCAGCGGGCGGCGGCCTGAACGTGCACCTGCCCGCTCTATACGTGCAGCAACGCCGGTTCCTGCGGCAGCGCCGCCGCCGTCCCCAACAGAAACTCCCCTGCCGCCGCCGCCTGTTTCTGCCATTCCGCCAGCCCCTCCCCCTCCATCTACTCCACCGGATGCGAAAAAGCAGGCGCCAGTTCAAGCCGCCGGCATAACCGAAGTTTTCGTAGACACGCTCCCGCCGGTAGAAAACGAGCTCTACAATGTTGAAAGCTTTGACGAAGTAACCGAAGATGAGCTTCAGCAAGTGCAAGCGGCAGCACTCTTCACCGAACCGGCAAAAGAGAGCACCGAACCTGGCGCCAATGTGAATGAACTTGCAAAACGCATTGAATTTGCTCCAGAAAACGACAGCAATTGGGACCATGATTTTGATATGGACATGGAAATATCTTCTCCGGCAGAAGAACTTTTTGCTGATGTGGAAAGTCCCGATGTTATTAAAGAGCGGGGCGGCGTTCCGTATATCAGCACATCAGGACTTGTCACTAAAGAAGAAAAAAAAGAAGATCTTGACCCCAATATGAAAAATCTTATCGATTCGGTGCTTACACCACCGTCATAAACAAGTATATGGCAAAGAACCAGACGCACGAAATACACGAAACCATAGTTCATAGTGAAGTAACGCTGCCGGGTGATGAGCGGGATCAGGCTCTGCGTCCGGTCAATCTAGCAGAATTCCTTGGGCAAGCGGCAATGAAAGAAAATCTTGCCGTATTCATAAAGGCAGCGCGTGAACGTGGAGACAGTCTTGATCATCTTTTTTTAACGGGGCCGCCCGGACTTGGAAAAACAACGCTTGCCCATATTGTCGCAAACGAAATGGGCGTTGATTTTATTGAAACATCCGCGCCCGCCCTTGATAAACCGAAAGATCTTGTTGGCATCCTAACTAACTTAAAGCCCCATGCGGTGTTTTTCATCGATGAAATTCACCGCCTTAAACCGGCCATCGAAGAGATGCTCTATATTGCCATGGAAGATTTTGAACTTGATTGGATCATAGGACAAGGCCCGGCGGCACGAACAATGCGTATCCCGCTCCCTCGATTTACTTTGGCAGGCGCGACAACAAAAGCCGGTATGGTCTCCAGCCCGCTTATAAGCCGTTTTGGAATTACCTGCCGTTTTGCCCTTTACGATGCAATCAGCATCGAAGCGATTATCCAGCGTTCTGCCCGGCTTCTTAAAATCAGCATTGACGCTGAGGCGGCGGTGCTGCTTGCCCGCTGTTCGCGCTTTACCCCCCGCGTTACTAACCGGCTTCTGCGCCGGATGCGTGATTTTGCCCAGGTAGCGGGAAACGGCGTTATCACCGCCGCTGTCGTGGAAGACGGCCTCCGCCGCCTGGAAATTGACCAGCTTGGACTTGAACGGCTTGACCGTGAAATACTCCAGATGGTGATTGAACGTTATGGCGGCGGCCCTGTCGGTGCGGAAACACTTGCAATTTCTGTAGGGGAAGCTGTCGACACTCTTGAAGATTTTTACGAACCGTTTCTTATTCAGGCCGGACTTCTTGAACGCACCTCACGCGGTAGAACAGCAACGGCGCTGGCTTATAAGCACCTTGGTTTAAAAGGCGCACAGCATGCCGGCGGACAGCTCTTTTAACAAGCGCCGCAGGGAATACTATTCAGCAAGAGCCGCAGAACCGGAAACTATTTCGGTAACCTCCTGGGTAATGCCAGCCTGGCGTACACGATTATAGAAAAGCTGTTTTGTTGCCAGCATATCCTCTGCATTGCGTGAAGCATCATCCATTGCCGTCATGCGGGCGCTTTGTTCGCTGGCATAGCTTTCGATAAGACAGCCATAGATAATCCCTTTGATGTAAATGGGGGCGAGTGCGTCAAACACCGCCTTTGCCGAAGGAGTATATTCAAAATTAGGCTCTGTCCGTTTTTCCGTCTGAAACCCGCCCGGGGGAGTAGCGGGGATAATCTTCATTTTTTCTTTGTCCAGGGGAAGTACTTCACGTTCATTGGGAAGAAGTTTAAGTGCGCTGTACATGTGTGTATAAACAATGCGAACTTCACTAAAAACACCCCATTCAAACTGGGCAATAATATATTCGGCAATTTCTTCAGCGTCCTCCACGGTAGGAAGTTTTGATGAAAATGAAAAATTTTCCAGTACAAGATAAGGTGAGTTGATAAAATACCGCTGTCCAACACTGCCAATCAGGATGAGCACCGGTTTGACAACCTTTTCGCACAAAGCATTCAAATACCGGACTATGTTCGCATTATAGCCGCCGGCAAGCCCCTTGTCACTCGTAATGACAATGATCGCCGTCCGGCCTTCGCTCTTTTTGAAAAATTCACTTTCAACTTTTCCTGCGCCATGAAGAAGATCAGACATGGTTTTTTGAACACGATAAAAGTACGGCTCGGTATTTTCCAGCACCCGGCGGCTTTTACGGAGTTTCGCTGTTGAAATGAGGTTCATCGCCTTGGTTACCTGCAAGGTCTGGCCTATCGCCTTCATGCGCAGACGCACATCACGTAAATTTGCCACAATTCAGTGTAAACGAGGCCATTAAATTATACCAGTACCCTGGGCAAGCGACGGCAAGTTCATTGCATAAGACGATTCTTTTCGCTATATTAAGCGCGGAGTTGAATATGGTACGGGAAGCAATTGCGCCGACAAAAAGTAACTTAATTCACATAAAAGAGCGGCTTACCATTGCCGAAGAAGGCCATGATCTGCTTGAACAAAAACGAGAGATTCTCGTTATGGAGCTTATGCGAAAAATCGAGCAGGTAAAACTGCTTGAACGAGAATTATACAACACGACAGACGAGGCATATCCGGCGCTTAAGCGTATGCTTATCACGACAGGCCGTGACAAGGCAGAGCGTATTTCGCGCGCCATTACCTATCAATTTTCTCTTAAAGAACACATTGTCCGCGAGGCCGGCATCTCAATGCCCAGCCTGGAAGTTACCATGCCCTCTGTTGAACTTAAATACTCAATGGCGGATTCGTCTGCGGAATGTGACGAGATAACCACGCGGTTTTTTGCGCTGCTCAGAACGCTCACGGAACTTGCCGCCGTCCGGACAGTTGCGTGGCGGCTTGCCCACGAAGTCCGCAAAACCCAGCGTCGTGTGAATGCGCTGGAAAAATTGGTCATTCCAGCAGCACACGAAACAAAAGTGTAT
This sequence comes from Spirochaetaceae bacterium, assembly GCA_031279965.1. GTDB lineage: Bacteria > Spirochaetota > Spirochaetia > Treponematales > Breznakiellaceae > JAIRPU01. The sequence goes on along the minus strand of JAITHM010000077.1, from coordinate 11,455 downwards.
ATCGAATCGGCGCTGGAAGAAAAAGACCGTGATAGTTTTTTTACTGGAAAACTCCTCAAAAAGAAAAAAGAAAACCGTGAATCAAGGAAAAACCATGATAAAGCCACCAATTTCTAATATCGTTGTTGCCATTTCTGGCTCGGGAGCGTCTGTTCACGCGGCAAAATACGCAATTGTTATGGCCAAACTCTATAAATGCCGCCTTAGTGCCGTCTATGTTATTGATTCAGCAACATTGCGCCAGCTTACAATGAGCCGTATTCTTATTGCCGACGAAAGCGCCGATTTTGAAGCAAGCCTTGAGCGCAATGGCCGGCGCTATCTTACCTTTGCCGAAGAACTTGCCACGGCAAAAAACATTCGCATTGAACAGGAATTACGGCGCGGTGCGGTTTGTACGGAAATTCTTGCCGTTGCTGAAGAAAAAAAAGCCGATCTTATCATACTGGGCGGCTGGGAAAAAGACCGCAATGCTAAAGACGTTATCTCGCATTTGCACCGCGAGCTTATCCTCAATGCAAAATGTTCAGTTCTCATCGCAAAAGAGCCGGAAATCGACATAATGTACCGTCACATTTAACATCGAACCGCAGACCTATTCGACATCACCAAGGACGATGTGCCCGCTTCCCCGGTGCCGGTTATCGCCGCCGTTCAGCGCGTCAAGCAGAAAATACGTATGCTGAACGATACCTGGCCCGCGATCTGGTACGGGATCATCCCATGTTGCATCGTAGAATTTCCACGCGCCATCGGCCCACACCTGGTTCCATGAATGAACAATAGCGCGGTTTACAACAACACGACAGGGAATACCTGCCGCACGCAGAAGCGCCGCACTCAGGTTGGTGTACCCGTCGCAAACAGCCGTGCCGTTTTTGATAACAGAAAGCGCATCCATTTTGCGGGAGCGGGCGGCATTGCTAAACGACGCGGTATCATAGACAAGTGTTGATACAAGATAGTCGTGTACCGCTTTGATAATAGCGCGCTCTCCCTTTACACCGTATGTTATATGGTTAAGCAGATTGAGTACCCGAAAGTCATCACTCTGGATATTGAACGAAGGATAACTCCACCGTCCGTCGCCATCAACAGCGGCAGTTTCTTCACGAGTATTGTTTACTGTAAATACAAGCGGCTGTTGGGTGTAGCTGCCACCTCGAAATGCCCCTTCGCCATCGGGCGGACGGGTAACCGTTGCCTTGTCGAATTCAAGCACTTCAATCTGATATTCTCCCGTGCCAAAAGGCAGCCAAATCCGCTGAGAAAATGCCCCTTGGACAAGATACCAGGTCTCAAGCGGATGCGCTGTCTGTGCTGTTGCTTTTTTACGAACCAGCACCCGCGCATAGTTTCCGCCTTTGGGATTTTTCACCGAACCTTCAAACAGAAAGAATGCATCAGCATCAAAGTCTGCTACTTGCGGATTTGTGATAATCAACGTATCCCGTGAAGGCATCTCTGCGGCATTTTCCGCGCGCTCACCACCTATATAGCCAAAATACGTTGTGCCTGTCCCTGAATACGTTACCGGTTTGCGGAGTATATTCGCTTCGTGAACAATAAGCCGTCCGCTGTGCGCGGAAAAGCCGTCCAGTGTCGCTGTTACCGTAAATTCGCCGGTTGAATTGGGCGTCCACAGCCCGTTTGCGTCAATCGCACCACCGGACGCATGGTACTCAAAGAGGCCAACATCATTTTTGGGGGAGCCATCAGGCAGGAGCGCTTTAGCGCCAAAGCGAAGTTTTGCCGTCCCTGCCGCCCCGACCCAAGTATGCTGTTCACCACGCGGCACCAGCATTATTGAGCTAATCTTATCGGGGAAAATAAGCACGTCATCAACAAAGGCGGCATTAAGGCCCTGCATAATCTTTGCCCCCTTAAGATTTTCTGTTTTGAAGCGGAGTGTATGGATACCGGCAGACACGGCAAGCCGTTCTGTTCGCCAGCCGCCGCCCACACCTTCAAGCGACGCATGCAGAACATCATCAACATAGACCTTAAAACTCTGTCCGGCACGGTTGCTTAATTCTGTCTTGTACTGAAAACTTAATATTGAAGGTTCCCGAACGGTAAATTTGGTTAAAATTAGTTCGACAGTCCCTTTTTCCTCCACAGTCAACCGGGCAAACCGCGTATCATTGCTAAAATCAGCCTGATGCCGGACTGGCAGGTCGGATTTATCTGTAACAACGGCGTTGCCTTTCCAAAGTGGGTTACCGCTCATGATAAAGCTGCCGTTAAAGTTTTCAATGATTGTTACATCATCAGATAAAGCGGCAGTTTGAGCATGAAGCATCAGCATACTGTGCACAAATACAAAGCAGAAAATAGTACGAACCATGATACTAACACTATAGAACAAATAGCGTTTTTGAAACTACCTCTTGCCCTTTAGTTTTGAAATCTGCCCTCTTAAATCAGAATAGGATTAACGGTAAAATAAAGATGAGGTTTATTATGAATAAAGGAAGATTCGGCGAGTTTGGCGGGCAGTATATCCCTGAAACGCTCATGAATGAGATAATTTCGCTGGAAAAGGCGTACAACCACTACAAAAATGACAGCGCCTTCCGCGCAGAGCTGGATGCGCTCCTCCGTGATTACGCGGGCCGCCCCTCGCGCCTCTACTACGCGCAAAACATGACGCGGGAGCTCGGGGGAGCGAAGGTATACCTTAAACGAGAGGACTTGAACCACACGGGCGCCCACAAGATCAACAATGTTCTGGGACAGGCCCTGCTTGCAAAAAAGATGGGGAAGCGGCGCATTATCGCAGAGACCGGAGCCGGTCAGCACGGGGTTGCAGCGGCTACCGCGGCGGCGCTCTTGGGCTTGGAGTGCGTCGTATTTATGGGCAAGGAGGACACGGAGCGGCAGAAGCTTAACGTATACAGGATGGAGCTCCTCGGCGCGACCGTGAACGCCGTTACATCGGGGACGCAAACACTAAAAGATGCTGTAAACGAGACTATGCGAGAGTGGGTGTCCCGTGTAGCAGATACACACTATGTGCTGGGCTCTGTGATGGGTCCGCACCCCTTCCCTACGATGGTGCGGGATTTTCAAAGCGTGATAAGCCTTGAGGCGCGCGCCCAGATTCTTGAGTGCGAAGGCCGCCTGCCTGCCGCCGTAATAGCTTGTGTTGGCGGAGGGAGCAACGCAGCGGGAATGTTCTATCACTTTGTTGAGGACAGTGGGGTGCTGCTTATAGGCTGTGAGGCCGCAGGAGAGGGACTGCATACAGAGCGCCATGCGGCAACGATGGCAAAAGGGGATGTGGGCGTGTTTCATGGGATGAAGTCCCTCTTTTGCCAGGATGGGGACGGCCAGATTGCGCCCGTTTACTCGATTTCGGCTGGGCTGGACTACCCGGGTATTGGGCCGGAACACGCTTTCTGGCACAAAACAGGCCGTGCCCAATATGTCGCCGTTACCGATGAGGAGGCCGTTTGTGCATTTGAGTATCTCTCCCGCACAGAAGGAATAATCCCTGCGGTAGAGAGCGCACACGCCGTCTCTTACGCACAGAAGCTTGTCCCTACTCTTGGTAAGGAAGAAAGCGTGATAATCTGCCTTTCCGGCCGCGGCGACAAGGATGTTGCCGCAATTGCCCGGTACCGCGGAAAAGATCTGCATGAGGGCTAGAGGCTGGTAAGAACCTTTACGAACGAAAATAAAAAACCCCGCACTTTCGTGCGGGGTTTTGTTTTAGACGTTGAGTGGTTTACTCAAATTACTTCCAAACGGCGCGGAAAACAACCTTTCCGTTTCCGCCCTGCTGATAACCATCTTTTTCCTGGTTAGTTTCGGTAATGTATTCGGCATTGCCGCCCTGGCCGTTATGCGCGCCGCTGCTAAAGCTTTCGCCGCCGTTACCGCCTTTGCCATATTCAAAAGCTGTGCCGGTAATAGAACTTGTAAAGCCGGAGCCGCCTTTGCCGCCTGGAGAGGGAAAATCAACATGATATTCACCTGTGGAACCGTTACCTACCGCGCCGCCACCGCCTGCGGCACCAACACAGTGTCCAAACCAAACTGAGGCACACAAAGCCAACCCACTAAAGAGAGTTCCGCCGATTAAGGCAATAGCCGGGGCATGGTAGAATGTCTGAAGTGTGGGATTTAAATGACCAAAAACATTTCCGTTAGACAGTCCATAGGCCATGCAATAAGCCATTATAGGTGCAGCAGCAGCACTAGCAAGGCCTAGACTTAGATCCCAGTAACTTTCATAACATCCTTCATTACCGCCCTTTGTTGGCTTTGATTCATCATGTTCAAGACCAATCGCTAAAAAATTAAGTGTCATATCACCAATATTCCCTGACACCATTCTTCCTGTACTATTGCCATTGGTGCCACCGCCGCCACCGAATGCCACAACACTGCCAAATTTCGATGACTCGCCATTATCCCCATAGCCGATAGAATCCGCGGCATTGCTATTCTCTGTAACGCCTAGTCCGCCTTTTCCAGCAGTCACAACATAATCATAGTTTACTATGGAGTAGGCTGTTTTCTCGACCACGGATCCCGCGCCGCCGCCGCCGCCGCCGCCTTTATGGTAGCCGTATTCATAACTCCGCTTGCCGCCGTGGCCGCCGCCGCCCTGCACCAGCACCCAGCCTGTAGAAGGCAACGATGCCGGCGTTCCTCCAAGGAAAAGAAGGTTAGACGCTAATGTTTCTTTCTGTCCGGTGCTCCATACATGCAGCTCATCACGTGCTTCAACACTGCCGGCATCAAGGAACGTAATTGTTCCGCCCTTTGCCATAGGTGTTTTTCCCCATTCCTCACCCGGCGTAAGCACGACATGTGTGATATAATATGTTTTAGTCGTTATGTCATCTACCGCGGTAACAGTAATTTCTATCGGTGGGCTAAGGGGAACTTCATCCCAATATCCCCAGCCTGGTTTTGGCTCCTCGGTAAACGCCACGGTGCCATTTACAACCGCAAAGACAGCATCAGGATCCTCTGGAGTTGCACTAATCGTGATCGTCTTGTCTTTAAAAACAGGCGCATACAATTTATATTCGGTAACCCCAGGAATTATTCTGGGATACACCCGTGCGCCGTAATCTATTTTTCCGTCAACGCTCGTTGTTATTGATTTAAGGAGTGCGTTATCACCCGAATTACGCGCCCGCCATACTTTTAACGTATAGGTTTTCTCGGTACCATCCTGCGCCGTTACTACAATATTCAGTTTATTTTCCAGCGCAGGGGCGTTGTTGGACGCTGCTAAATCCCATATAAACGTTCCTCCAGATGCTATTATCTGTCTGTTAATCGTAATGCTTGACGTTGCGCTCTTTGCCGTTGGCGTTACACTGATTTGCCTTACGCGGTATTCAAGCGGCATCGTCTGGCTGTTAAGCTCATAGCTGGTTAGCGCCGCGTTAAACCCTGTTACAATCAAGCCGCCGCCATTTACATTTAGATCTTTTAAATCAGGATTCGAGCCTATTGCCCGCGTCATTTGGAGCGTATGTGTTATTTTAGTTACTCCATCCTGCGCTGTTACAACGATTACCGCCTCATTTACATTTGTAGGCCCATATCCGGTAAACGTATAGATCTGTGCTTCGTTGGCAGGCATTGAAACTGAATTAAGCGTCATTGTCGCTCCAGAAGATTGCGGCACGGCGGTTATCTTAATAGATCCTGCATCGTTCGGCACGGTAACCGCATACGTCCCGCCGTCAGGATTCATCGCAAAAGAAACCGGCGGCGCGGTAAGCGTTAACGAGCTTAAGCGCGCGTTTGCATCCGCAGTCCTGTAGATATTAATTGTATAAAGCGTCATAGCGTTAATCACGTTACCTACAGAAACCGTTATGGTGTTGGGTGTAGCCCCGGTGTTAAGAAGATTTACTTTCGTCTCTGAATTGTTGTCAACCAAAGTTGAATTAACAAGTATCGAAGTTTTTTCATCACCAGCTGTGGGAACAATTATTATAGAAGATTCGGTAACCGGACTATCCTTAAGATCGTATTCGAGCGTGCCCTTATTAAACACAAAGCTGGAAATAGCAGGCTCCTTAAGCACGATGTTTGCAAGAACCGGCTCAGTCGCATCAGGATTTTCCTCGCCGCTGTCTGGCTCGCGGTAAAGGTTAACCGCGTACAGCGTTGAAGTTTCATCCTGCGCTTTAACACTAATCGAAACCACATTTGCCACAGTGCCCGTGTTTTGCAGCGGGAAATTTTGTGTAACACCCGATTCAACAAGACCGCCGTTAAAATACAGCTTTGCGTTCGGGTCGGCAACCCTAGGTGTTATTCTGGCGACTGTATTAAAAGAACTCAACTTATGGTTTGTTAAATCATAACTATGGTTCGATGCTAAAAAGCCGAAATCGCCCACTTCATCAATCGCAAGGCTTACCAACGCGCTGTTGGAGCTTTTTTTACGGATTATGTTTATCGTGTAGATAGTGTTTGTAGTCTTGTCTTCTGCCGTTGCAATAATTTTAAACGTGTTGTAGTTAGCTTCTCCGTCTCCCATTTTGGACAGCGAAACCACTGCCGGTATATTCGACAGCATTACTCCACCATTAATCGTAAGCGTTGCCTTCGCATGCTTGGTAACGGCGACTATATCTACGCTGGCGACATTGTTTTCCACGGTGTAGGTCTTCACAAGACCGGTGGCAGGCGCAGCCACCTTCTCTATGGCCTTTACCTCCAGCGATTGAAGCCCTGCTTCGACGCTTGCCGCCGGCTGGACTGTATTAAGAACATAGGTGTATTCCAGCGGTGTGTCGGCATTACGCTGGGCATAAATTTCTACGGTTACAGCTTGTCCGGTTGTTATCGGCGGAACATAAAACATGCCCTGCCCCTCTTCTTCCGCAGTCAGGTCTGTTTTTGCACCCGCGCCTACCTTGTAGCTTATAGCTACCCCTTTTGCATAAGTAAGGTAAATATTAAACTCTGTTTCGGCAGGAACCTGAAATTCATCTAGCGCTGGTGAAGGCGCACCGATGCTCACCACGAGATCTTCTGGGCTGCCCTCAGCAACGGCTTTTTCTATTTTAAGACTCTTCAAAAATGTATTTGAGTCATCTGGAACTCCGCTGTCAATGGCAAGTGTAACATTCGATGCGGGCATCTGGAAACTCCACGCCCGTAGCGACGACACTCCCAACTTGTCCAAAAGCCCCTGATCATCAATTACACTGCCGCCCATTACGGTGATCGTGTCAGTAATTTCGGGGTCGTCAATACGCACGACCGGCTTCTTGTTTCCGACCGTCCACACAGTGACAGTTTGCTGCTCGTTCGCGCTCTCTTTATCCGCAAAAACTTGCGATACTGCTCCCGGCGCTACCGAAATCTTATACTTGCCTCCAAAAGCAAATATGTCATCCAAAAGCCCCGTCTGGTTACAGCCAAATGCCGTAACCAGCCAAAGAGCGAGCGCGACACCGCCCAGCTTTGTCAAATTTTTCATACATTCCTCCTCAGTGATACCTGATTTTATAACCAGCATAATCATATTATGCCTTAATCCGCAAATATACCACATTCAGAAAAAAATGTCAACTATGCATATCCAAACTCAGCTTTCATCTATCTTCCTTCTTCCTTATAAATGCACTGCCAATTTTATTTCAGGACGGGACACAGGCATTACTTGAATCATGGACACAGGGCGGTTATGCTCAGTTATATGGATGTTTTGACTCATTTCGATGAGGCCGGACGCGCGGTGATGGTTGATGTCTCGCGGAAAACTGCGAGCGAGCGAATCGCACGGGCGCGCGGGCGTGTTAAAATGCGGAGCGAGACTCTTCGCGTGATACAGGCCGGCGGTATAGAGAAAGGCGACGTACTCGGTGTTGCCCGTATCGCAGGCATTATGGCGGCCAAGCAAACGGCGCACATCATTCCGCTTTGCCACAGCCTTAACTTTGAACAGTGCAAGATTGATTTTTATACACAAGATGACAGCGTCGAGGCCTCCGTCGAGGCCGAATGTACGGTAAAGCTCTGTGCGAAAACGGGCGCGGAGATGGAGGCGCTTACAGGCGTTACTGTTGCGCTTCTTACCATATACGATATGTGCAAAGCGATAGACCGCGCAATGACGCTTTCAGACATCAGGCTCGAAGAGAAATCAGGCGGGAAAAGCGGACGTTATCTTCGCTCCGCAGGCTGATCATGCCTGGCAATAGTGTTATCTAAAATACGGTGTACAGAGGACTTAAAGCCGGAAACTCATCTAATACCATTGCGCTCCTGGCAAGAATTCTGGTATACTGGATGCTCAATGTCTTCAAGTTTTGTGCTCCACGGCGACAGCGTATGGTGTGCTGCAGACGGCGCGTTTGAATGCCGCAAAAACTCTTTTTTGGTATGTGACAAGGGTGTTTGTGCGGGAGTCTTTTCCCGGCTGCCCGCCTGCTATGCCGCATTACCGTTTATTGATTATCAATCGCATCTTATTATGCCGGGACTTGTCGATCTGCATACGCATGCGCCGCAATTTGCTTTTCGCGCTCTTGGCATGGATAAAAAACTTCTTGAATGGCTTACTACATGCGCGTTTCCCGAAGAGGCAAAATATCATGATCTTGAATATGCCGCCCGTGCATACACGCTTTTTGTTGATGAACTTGTACGAGGGCCGGCAACACGGCATGTCATTTTTGCGACAGTTCACAAAGACGCGACGCTGCTTTTGATGGACATACTTGAAAAGACAGGGCTTGTCGCTTTTGTAGGCAAAGTAAATATGGATCGTCACAGTCCGCCTTCGCTCTGCGAAGCAAGTGCCGCTGCATCTATTGACGCAACACGGGAATGGCTCGATTCATGTGCACAACGCGCCTATTCAGCAATAAAACCAATACTTACACCGCGTTTTATTCCTTCATGCAGCGACGATCTTATGCGCGGCCTGCGCTTGCTGCATACTGAATATAATGTGCCTGTTCAGTCACATCTTTCAGAAAATCCTGAAGAGATTGCCTGGGTGCACGAACTTTGTCCGCACAGTGCGTCATACGGCGGCGCCTATGCGGATTTTGGTCTTTTGGGGGCGGATATTCAGACGGTGATGGCACATTGCGTATGGCCGGAGGAACATGAAATTTCACTTCTTGCCGAGCGGGGGGTCTTTATTGCACATTGTCCTGAATCAAACTGCAATTTAGCGTCTGGTTGTGCGCCGGTGCGCCGCCTGCTCAATGCCGGCGTACGCGTTGGTCTGGGGAGTGATATTGCCGGTGGAACGAACAGCTCGATTTTCCGCGCGATGAGCAGCGCTATTCAAATATCAAAAGTGCGCCATGCCCTTCTTGAACCGCGCAAAGAACCGTTTTCAAATGAACGCCCGCTTACAATTGAAGAAGTATTTTTTGCAGGAACCGCCGCAGGCGGCGCATTTTTTGGAAAAGCCGGTTCATTTGAAGCAGGTTATGAATTCGACGCACTCGTTCTTGACGACAGTACCGCTCCGCTTGCCTCAACCAGCACACTCTCCCTTCGTGACCGGCTGGAGCGCGTTATTTACCTTGCCGATGACCGGCATATTCGCGCAAAATACGCGCAGGGACGCTGTATTTACCAAAAGCCACCGTTGATGTAAGAAATTTGCCGGTAAATTTGGGTAGTTGACGAAACATACACGAGAGAAATATCCTTAATAATTATCAGGAATAGCACCGATGAAAATAAACGATACCGACAAACAGCGGCATTATGACGAAAAAACTCGGTTTTACGAAGAAATAATCCAGAAAATGCTCAAAAACGAGGCTGATGTCCTGGAAGAATGCCGCAAAGCGCCAGAGACCGCCGCCGAACGGCTTTTCGAACTTTCCGATAAAATGCTTGACCTTGCATCACTTTATATGGCGCTTAACGGGATCTCTCTTTCCGTTTTGAATCTTAGAGATGAAAATTCACTTGTAGAGGCGCGCAGAGCTATTTCCAAAGCGATTATCTACATCGAAAACATTGTAACAGGCAAAGTTGACGTGCCGTATTCCGATTACGAAGGGAATCTTGCAGAACTCGCCCAGGTATCACCCGAAAAAAAATATTATACCGTCCGTAAAATAGGAGCTTCCATCGATCTTCTTAAATATGGTTATGGTGATAATACAAAATGGCGCTGGTCGTTTGTTGATGTTGAAGGCCGTTTTATTGCCGTCGCTAAAAATCTGCTTGATCTTAAACAAGCCTTTAGCAATAATGATCCTAGTGAGGCTGATTATGCGCCGTTGCATTATCATCTTCATTTAGTTAAAGATCTGCTTTCCCAGCAGGCGCATCGCTATCAAGAACGGTTTTCACTGGCAATGAAACGCGCCGATGATATGCGTCTTGCCATTAATTATCTTTCGGCGCTCAAACAGTTTCATGTTCTGCTGAATGAACATCAGGAAGCCGAAGAAATCAAGAAAAAGCTTGACGTCTGGATGACGACCTATCAAAACGAACTTAAAAAAGAACGGCCGGCAAGCCCAGAATCATCCTGATACAATGACAATTGTCATCATCTTTGTGCTGTCAAAATACTTCTGCTGAAGCAAGAATACGGTATATGTCTTTGATAAGGCATGAAGTTACGATACCTTCTTGGCACACTGATTTTCTGCTGTACACAGTATGCGTACACAGATTCGGCAGAGACAAAGCCTTTTAAATTTCGTGATCATTTTCATTTTAAACAGCTTTTTACAGGTTCCTGGAATAACAAAGACCAGATAGGGTACAGCGCCATTTCTACGCTTTCAGGCCCATTTGATCTTGCCGTGCGCGGGCAATTTACCGGCTTTCAGCCCCGGCCGCTGTGGGAAGACTTCTATGCGGGGCGGATTGATGCCGGCGCTGGAATTTATCACCAGCGCACAGGAACACGTCTCCTTGCAGGAAAACTTGAAACCTGGGGGCTTGCAACCCGGACGCGAACCGTATGGATACACGCCCTCCCATGGTTCGAAGTTCACAAACCGTCTGGAGCTGATCTTAGAACTGTGTACGTGGCAAGCGCTCCCGAATCAATCTATCTAAACCTGATTTCTCCGGAATTTGATCTTTCCCGCATAACAAGTCATTTTTCTTTTCCGCTGGTTGTTTCCTTGCAAAATGCCGCGCTATTTAATGAAGAAAATTATTTTTTTCTTCAGGGAAGCTCAACAGCACAAATCGCTAAACATCATAAATTTCGTTTTGAATGGTGTTACACCGAAAAATCACTCCCTGAGCGCCGTCAAAGCACCTGGTTTTCTGAAAAAAGGTATCTTCCTGTCCGTGAAATACGCTTTTATGCGTTTAATTTAATGTATGCACACCCCTGGGTTGGGTTTTCCACGGATTTTGCCTGTTCAGAAATATTTGCCTGGGGAGAAGATTTTTACCTTAATGGCGGTGTACGCATAGGCAAACGTCCCTGGCGGCTTTCTTTTGCGGCAGACGGTGCAGGTATGTATTA
>JAITHM010000059.1 GCA_031279965.1 Spirochaetaceae bacterium | reverse complement strand
CGTAGGGAAACCCCAGGTTTAGCACCTTTTTATGCTGTTTTAATCGTATTTTACGTCAATTTTCAAATTTATGTTTTCTTTTACTCGCCCTGTCAATTTCGCTGGTTATCAGCGTTTGGAATCTATGTCTGTAGGAATAGATTATTAAAAATTTGCTATAATAAGGAGAAAAAAAATGGCAAAAAAAACGGTTTTAGTATTGGCTCTTGCAGGTTTTCTTGCAGGAGGGGTTTTCGCGCAAAATGCGAAAAAGAATTTTATAGGCGGCTCGGTAGGTCTTCTTGACTTTGGCGCCCATTATGAGCGTATGTTAACGCCGAAATTCGGAATAGGGGCCGAAGCCTATTTTAATTCGTTTGTCTTTTTTTGGAATACTATAGGATTCAAAGCAATGGGCAGAATTTACCCCACCAAAGGCTTGTTTTTTGGGTTAGGGCTTGGTTTAGGATTCTATACAGGTGATGGAGATTTTGAATACTCACGCAATGGTACCACAGTTACTGTCGAAGATACATTAGTCGGCATTACAGGATTTTTAATTGAACCTGAAATAGGATACAAAATCGACTTTGGAAAGCCGGGAGGATTCTATCTTGAACCGACACTGGGCCTGCCGGTGGTTTTAGGAGTGCAAAAAGCCACTGTCTTTTTTAATGATGTCGAGGGAAGTTTTGGTGTTGGTATGAACCCGCGCCTCCATCTGGGACTGGGCTTTGCGTTTTAACGGGAACGTTAGTTATCCTACAGTTCATGCTAACGTATACATGAATTAACTAGTGCCGCCCTTCCGGCTGTTTATCAGCGGGCGGGCGGCTTCCCGCATGGAATAATCATCTCCGTACTGCTGTTTAAGATCAGTCCATCGCTTAACAACCCATACATAAAAATCACTTGGTTTGCGTTTGGGAAATTGGGCGCAGATGCGTTCTTCTTCAATAATTGCAATAATAGGAATATAAATAGTATTATACCAAGAAATAAGCGCATCACTAAAAGGGATTTCTTCAATTTGTGTTTCGTTTAAATAATATTTGTGTACAAGAATATGATTGTATATAACATCGTAGCGTCCTGTTCTGCTAAAATCAAGCGTCCAGCAGTCGGTAAGATCACCAAAAAAAGTTTCGCTGTAAAAGATTTTTTTTTCGTATTCAATAACTTGGCCGCGCAGTTCAGGCAGCGTAATACCGGGGCGCAGTTTTATGTCGCTTTCAAGGCAAATTACTTCCGCATCTATATGTTCAATGCCCTGTGATACGGCAACTGAAACACGGTGATTTCCATCACGAATAAAAAATACGCCGCCAATTTCATAAAGCTGAACCGGCGGCAAATCGATTCCGCAGAGGGCGGCAGTGGCAACACGTTCCCAGCGGGAGCGTGTTGAATCTGTTTTAGGGTCAAAACAGGTGTTAAAATCCTTGTAACGCCCTTCACTTCCAATAATCAAATTTACCGGCACAGTGCGCATTCCCCGGTATACTTCATGGCGGGGTTTTAAGATTCCGCGCACATCATTCAACGAAAGCAGTTTGTCTTTATCAGGATTTAGAAAATGCTGAATACGCGAAAACAACGCATGTATCTGAGCGCGTGAAAATGCCTCATGCGCGGCATCTTTTATTCCAGTTATAGTTGTATCATATATATCGTTATCATTCATTTTTATCTATCCTGTATTTCTACAATCTGATGATTATAAACGTTTATGACAGTAGTACCAAAATAATCAGTTCTTCGTACTGTATCTGCATCATAAACATGTATATGTCCATGAATAAGATAGCGCGGTTTGAATATACGCATAAACCACAAAAAATCTTTAAATCCGCGGTGGCAGGGATCATCTTTATCATGAATGCCTTCGGGCGGAGCGTGCGTAAGCAGTATGTCAAGACAGCGGCCATAGCAAATTTTATTATACACAAGGCGGGGAATCAGTTTGAAAATTCGAAGGCGCATGGCGGTATTTGTCCATTGATTTGCACCCCGGCTGTAGCGCATTGACCCGCCCAGCCCTGCGATAAGCAAGCCGCTCTCTTTAACAACTTTGCCACCGGCATACATTGATGGCGCTATCGGTTCGGATTCAAAATAACTTGTAATATTGAGCGCGAGAGACTGTGCGCCGGCGCTCTGATACGCTGCGTAATCTCCCAGACAATGATTGCCAAATACAAAAAGCAGCGGACGGTTCAAGCTGGAACTTATGAATTCAAGATAATCAAGCGGAACATCTCCTGCGCTTAATATAAGGTCAACATCTGAAAAACGTTCTTTAATCGAAGACGAATAAATTTGCGGATCAATTTCATCAGAAACACAAAGCAGCTTCATAATTAGCGTGCCTCCTGCCGCCACAATCCGTGTTTTGCGGCCCGTGCTTCCTGTTCAAATGCGCGAAACTCGTCAAGAAACTGGAACGGGAACCGTGTGTAGGCATGGGCATACCCCTGTTTTATAAGTTCAGCGTTGTGGCAATTGCCGCTTGCGGTATAAAGGTAGACAAGGAGCCGTCCGTATTTATCGCGGGTATCCCAATCGAACGCAACATATACCGGCCTGTTCAAAAGCTGTTTTTTGGTCCAATCACTTGCTTCCTTGCCGAAAAACTCGACGGCTTTTGTGGGATGAACAGTTTCCGGTGTATCAACGCCAATCATTCGGATTGTTTCTTCAGATTTGATGCCCGGCGGCGGGTTGTCAAAATGCAGCCGCACCGTATCGCCATCAATATGACGAATTACCACAGCATTCAGCATACGAGAAACGCTGGCATCTGCTGCACGTTGAACGCCGGCCAGGTTTACCCGGTACAACGGAATATCGCTGGATTTAACACGTTCTTTTACGATTTTGCCCTGCGGCAGAACCGGTGGATTGCAGTTGAGGCACGGTTCAAGCCCTGTCTTTACCGCTTCGCCAAGAGTCAACTTGATTTTTGAGCGCCGTAATGCCGTGCAGCCTGTGCGGTGATACTTTGCGCCGTTTTGTGTCCGGTAAACAATAATCGAAGAAAGATCACTCTGCGCGATCAGTACGACTACGGCAATTAGCCCAAGAACGGCTGCCTTTGGTATACGGGGCATCATGGTTAGGGAAGCTTGAGGACGCGCTTAAACTCGGCAAGAACAGATTCCACCGCAGGCCGCGCGTCAATATCAACAAGGATTCCTTTGTTCCGGTAATGATCGATAAGCGGCGCTGTTTGAGTACGGTATACTTCCAGCCGTTTGATAATTGCTTCGGGTTTGTCATCATCGCGGGTGTAAACTTCGCCGCCGCAGGTATCGCAGGCAGATCCGTTTTTGGGCGGATTAAAGCTTTTATGCCAATTAAAACCGCATTTTCGGCAGACAAGCCGACCCGAAAGCCGCGTGACAACATCGGCATCTGGTATGTCGAAGTTGACTGTCTTGTCGATAACGGCAAAAGCATCCAGCGCCTCTGCTTGCATGATGGTACGGGGGAAACCATCAAGAATATAGCCGTTTTGTGCAGAGAGGTCAGCAAGCCGTTCTTGTACAAGAGCAATGGTTGTTTCATCATCAACCAGAGCGCCGCTGTCAATAATAGCCTTGACTTTCCTGCCAAGCGGGCTTCCGGCAGCCATCGCCGCACGAAAAATTGCTCCCGTACTGATGTGCGGCACATTGAGAAGCGGCGCTACACGCAATGCCAGCGTCCCTTTCCCCGCCCCAGGAGGTCCTAAAAAGATAAGCTTCATGGGGTCAACTTTATCATAAGAAGCAGGCGTTGGACAGAGGAGCTTGAACACATTCCAATTTGGGCGCATTTGTCTGTCTTTGGCAGGCAGACCACCCCGCCGCCAGTTCACGCCGCCAGTTCTTGCTTGACAAGCCGCCGCCAATAACGTATAAAGAGGCTTCAATTTCAGAGTTCAGGACAGCGGCGGCGGCAGAAGGGGCGATTTATTGTTGAAGGCTATATAGGATGCCATTATCCGAGTGGATCCCGCCTTAAAACCCGCATAGTTGGTTATAAATACAATGATGCGATTGATTCGGAAAAAAACAAAGATGCAGAACAAAAAAGTATCTACGCCGACTGTTTCATTTGTAATGTAAGCGATTTAGAAAACAGAGTTGAACGGGGCAAAAAATATAAAATATACATAGATGCATATTATCGTTCTGGCTGGAACTTTTCATAGATAAAATTGAAGGGCTTGCCTCGCTTTCAATGTCAAGACAGTTTCGCGTAAATTTTTTAAGTTGTGCCGGACGCATCGACAAGATTGCCGTACAGGAAAAAATTCCAATGACGACCTTGACAAGTTTCTGAAATGCAGGTCGTAAAGAAAATCGTGAAACATTTGCTTGTTGTGATGTATATTCAGCGTCTGATTAAAAGTTTTTAACATTGCAAGGATTAACAAGTAGGAGATGTACTCATTGTGGTACATAAACGCCAAGCCCAATCCTCGTGTTGCGGAAGAAGCATCATCAGGATAAACGGCGAATGGTTTTAGCATCGAGAGCCAATATAAGAGATTGGCGACCTGCCTATGAAAATACGGAGAGCACGAATCTGTTTTAAATCCGTAATCTTTAAACTCTGACAGAACTTCCTGCTGCTCATTTGTTAATCTTCCCTTGCTTTTTAAATCGTCGATTTTCGCTTTAAGCCGGGACTCACCGAATATGTCCCTTGAATACCGTATAAGCGCCTGGTCAAGAGTGTAGGCATTACACATAATCTTGCCGGGACTGACCCCATGCTTGCTGATGATTGTTGTATATATTTTATTCAGCATATCAAGGATGGCATCGACAATTTCATTCCTGTCGGCAGGCTGCAATTTCCCCTCGTTAAGTAAGAATGTACGAGCCGTCAGGATTTTGTTGATAGACAAAATCTTTGATAATAAAATCAACGATGTTCAACGACACAGCCTTCGCCCAACGTCCCGTCCATTTGGTTCGCTACAAACTCGATTATCGCTTCATTTGGTTGAGAATGTACTGTAACATTCTTCGTAATCTCCGCCACAGGATTTTCTTTTTGTGCGTAATGGGCATAGGCATTTTGAGACGATATAGACTCTGCCATTAGGTCAATTTTTCTTTGCGTACAAAGTTTGATGTCCTCCTGTTTGTTTTTCGGCAAAATTTGCCGCATACAGGGTGCTAAATTTCGCCAAAAAAATCGGGGAATTAACAAAACACCTTATAATTATAGAATGGTAAAGCCGTACTTGTCAACAGCCCCCTTGAATCCCCGGTTTTGTAGTGCTAATATGCCTACATGAAAGAAGTCTTTCGGCGCAACGCCGGCCTTGACGATACGTCTTGGGTTGTTTTTGTCCGGACATACAGCATTGTGCTGGCCCTGATTTTGGCTGTTACCGCTTTTCTCAGCGTTGGTTATTATCATCCAGATGAACACTTTCAGACCATTGAATTTGCCTCTTATAAATTGGGAAAGACCGCGGCCTCTGATTTGGCCTGGGAATTCAGGTCTCAGATGCGCCCCTGGCTACAGCCGGCCTACTATGTTGTCATCGTAAAAACAGCCGCTCTGCTGGGCATCGCCGATCCCTTTATCCTCGCGCTGATTTTCCGCCTGTTCTCCGCTTTTTTTGCCTGGCTGTCTATAAGCGCCATGATGTTTTGCGCTTACCGGATGTTTCACGAACAGTCGCAAAGAAAAGCCGTGGTTCGCCTGCTCGCCCTGTTTTGTTTCCTGCCCTATTATATGGTGCGGACTTCCTCGGAATCGCTTTCTACTTCCTTTTGCATGATAGGATTTGCCCTGCTCATCCTGGGAAGCCGCAGTGTCCAAAAACAGGAAACTTCGTTTTACGAGCGCGAGTACTCCGGAGCAGTATGCTTTGTTACCGGAATACTCTGGGGGCTTGCCTTTGAATTCCGGTATCAGATCGCGTTCCTTATCGCGGGTTTTCTGTTCTGGATGTTCTTTGTTTCAATCAGGGATAAAAAAACCGGTTTCGGGAAAATCCTGCTGATTGTGTGCGGCATACTATTGCCTGTTGCAGGCTGTACTTTTCTTGATTCATGGGGATACGGCAGGTTTACTATTGTCCCGTGGAATTATCTCGATCAGAATATCTTTCAGCACAAGGCGGCCCGCTTCGGTACTATGCCGGTTTGGGGCTACTTCCTGCTCATAGTGAAGCGTCCCCTCTTCCCCGCGCTCTTGACCCTGGGGGCCGCCGTGGGAATGTGGCGCTTTAAAAAACACCCCTTTACCTGGGGTATTCTGGCGTTTTTTCTGGTTCACTCCCTCATCGGGCATAAGGAACTACGTTTCCTGCTGAATCTGACCATTCCCGCCCTTTTTATGGTTGTGTACGCCATTGCGCCAAAAGGGGAAAATGACGCTTTCTTTACAAAACTCTGGAAATTGCGCGGTTCCCTGCCGGCGAAATTTTTATACGCCTTTAATTTGTTTTTCTTAGTACTGTACAGTACCAAGAACGAACAGCCTTCATTGTTCCTTGACCGCTATATCTACCGTCATACCGCCGCGCCCTTGCATGTGTATGCGGTGGGCGACGATCCCTACGAAACAATAAGAGGTCTTAAGGTTGTTTTTTATCAGCCCGAAGGCATAGAGATCACCAAGTGCGCTTCCCTGGATGAAGTATTACGCGATGCGGAAGGGAAACAGGAATTCTTTTGGCCGGTCAGTGTTGTTAATACTGTTTCCCTGCCCCCCCCCCCCCCCCCCCCATACGGTCCCTATCAGGTTGAGATGCTGTACCGGCATGAACAAAAGGATTTATGGACTGTTATAGAACGGGTTCTGGAAAATGAGCCCAAGGTTGTCTGGACGCTTTACCGTTTTTATTACGCCCGTGCAGGGGATTGAAGCGGGCCGGTCTTAAACTGGTTTTCAACTTGCGGGTTAGGACGAGGCCGCGCCTGTCAGGCTTATGGCTGGCAGATGCGGCCAAATATCGGTATCTTGACAGAGATTGAAAGGTCTATTAAGAATGGTGGTGTATGAAAAAACACACAAATAAAAGACGGTATTTTGTCTTTGGGACACTGATAATGCCGGTTTTGCTGTATGCCATTGGCTGCAAGCAGGAGGACAAATTGGGTGACGGATTGTTTGCACAAATTAACACAGACCACGGTACGATTGTTGTTCAGCTGGAGTATGAAAAAACACCGCTTACCGTAACTAATTTTGTTGCACTGGCAGAAGGTACGATGGATGCGGCAAAGGGAAAGCCTTTTTATGACGGGTTAACCTTTCACAGAGTTATTTCCCGCGCAAATGGCGACGAGAGCGATTTTATGATTCAGGGCGGCGATCCAGAAGGAACTGGCGCAGGCGGCCCGGGGTATCGCTTTCCCGATGAGTTTGATCCTTCGCTGACCCACGATGGCCCAGGTATTCTTTCCATGGCAAACGCGGGCCCCGGCACCAACGGCAGCCAATTTTTTATCACGATTGTTGCAACGCCGCACCTGAACGGCAGGCATACGGTATTTGGCCATGTGGTCAAAGGACAGGATGTCGTTAATTCGATGAAGCGCGGGGAGAAAATCAAGTCGATAAAAATTATTCGTAATGGAGCGGCGGCAAAAGCTTTTATTGCCAATCAAGAGCGGTTTGATGCCCTGCTGAGTGACTCTCTTGCCTTTGAACAAGAGAAAAAAACTGCCGGCCGTGACGCGAGCATTAAACTTATTGAACAAAAATTTCCCGCGATGAAGAAGACGGACAACGGAATATATTACGAAATAACCAAAGAGGGCAGCGGCGCAAAACATACGCAAGGAACCTTTTCTGTAAACTATACACTGACGCTTCTTTCTGGTGAACAAATTGATTCCTCAGAAGGCCGTGGGCCGTTTGAGTTTGTTGCCGGACAAAATATGGTAATACCAGGCTGGGAAGAATCTGTTCTGGATATGCGTCCGGGCGAGCGCCGTACGGTGGTGCTCCCGCCAGAACTTGCCTATGGCGAGCGCGGCGCAGGCGGGGTAATACCTCCCAACAGCTTTCTTGTTTTTCAATTAGAACTTCTTGGCGTAAAATAGCCTGAACGGCGTTCCTGCGGGAATGGCGCGGAATAAAAAAGAGCGTCCCGAAGGACGCTCTTTTTGTTTTGGTGAAGCGGAGCCGGCTTAGTTATTGTTGCTGATCCAAGTTAATCACCGTGCCGTTACCCAATTGTTGCCCACGGTGAGGGGCGGGTGCAGAGTCTGTTTGCGGACAGGCTCAAATTCAGCGAATTGCGGCAAGCTCTTCGAACGTGCCCGCCTGCCGCTTGTTTTTTTTAAATAACTCTTTATACTTTACCACAACATGCCGAGAATGTATCTGACCGGCTTAGCCGGAAGAATCATCGAGGGAGGATGTGTATGGCATATTCAAACGCGCTTGCCGCTTACCGGCAAACACGAATAAAAACGGCGGGACAGGGGCAGCTTATCATCATGTTGTATGATGGGGCGGTAAAAAACCTTGACCATGCGCTTGAACTGTTAAATGCAAATGCTGGGGCAAAGCGGGATCTGTCTCGCATCGAAAAAATCAGTAAATCGGTACTTAAAGCGCAAGAAATTGTTACCGAACTGATGGTTTCGCTGGATTTTACACAGGGAGGCGAGATTGCAAAAAATCTTTTTTCGCTGTATACGTGGTTCAATAAGGAATTGCTGGAAGCAAACATGTCGCGTGATTCTGCGCGGATTTCTGCTGTCCGGCAGATGATTTATGATTTGCGCGGTGCTTGGGTCGAAGTCATTGCGAAAACTGCTGCTGATGAGCGCACTGCCGCACCAGCAGGCGTTAGTTTGGCAGGTTGATTATGCCGTTTACTCCCACTATTTTTGATGTGCTTACCGAAGAAGAGGTCGCCCGGCGCGTAGCCATACTTAAACGCTTCCGTCAACTGCTTGCTGAACAGCGTGACCGTTTCCATTCCTACCTTAACAGCCTGGATATTCAAAAAAAAGTCATTGAACGCGGGTCTGTTGACGAACTGAGCGCTCATGTTGAACTTGAAGAAAAAATCATAGCTGATATTTTTTCAATCCAAAAAAGCATTGAACCGATGAAGACGCTTTACGAATCCGCGTGGGCTGGTGTTGATACGCCAGAAGTGCCGGAATTGAACGCGGCGCTCGACAAACTGCGGCTTGAGGCGGCACGGCGGGCCAACGAAAATAAAGAATTATTGCAAAAACGTATGGCAACCCTCAGGGGAGAGCTTAAAACACTCAGAGCAAATCCTTTCCAGCGTAGGGCAAGAACACTTCATGCTGAAAACACACAGGCAACCTTGCTGGATATAAAAGGATGAATGGTGCCCAACAATCTTCCGGGGCGCTGCCCCCACTCTACCTAATCGACTCTTACGCGCTTATCTACCGTTCGTATTTTGCGTTCATCTCCCGTCCGCTTCGTAATGGTAAAAATGAAAATATTTCTGCCCTTTTTGGCTTTTCCAAGACGCTCATGTCTATTCTCGATATGAAGGAAGCCGTGCAACAGAAAATTCGGCTTGCTGCGATATTTGATTCTCGTGCGCCGACATTCCGGCATGAACGGTATCCGCCCTACAAAGCTACCCGGCAAAAAGCCCCCCAGGATCTTCATGCTCAGGTTCCCAAGGTAGAAGCGTTGCTTTCTGCGTTAGGGATTGCCGCGCTTCGCCTGAACGGCTATGAAGCTGATGATATTATTGCAACGCTTGTTACACGATGCCGGGCAGAAGGCCGCGGCTGTTTTATTTTATCATCGGATAAAGATCTGCTCCAGCTTGTCGGCGAAGGTGTTTACGAACTTCGTCAGGCGAAGGGCACGCAGATGACGAATCTTGAACGGATTGGCCCCGCTGAAGTTAAAGCGGAATGGGGCGTTTTGCCGGAGCAAATTCTTGATTTACTTTCGCTTACAGGCGATGCGTCAGATAATATTCCGGGTGTCAAAGGCGTTGGTACAAAAACCGCGGTCGATTTGATCCACCGTTTTGGCACTTTGGATGCGATTTACGAAAATATCGCGCAAATTTCTCCAAATCAGGCAAAAAAACTTGTATTAGGTAAAGAAAATGCTTATTTATCCCGTGAACTCATCACACTCGTTACCGATGTTCCGTTAGATATTCCCAATCTTGATGAATTTTCGCTTTCTTGTCTGAATCGCGCCGCAGGTGCCCATTTTTTGCTGGAAGAAGGCATTCCCAGCATCGCCCGTCAATTGATGGAATCCGCAAATGATGCAGAAAAGACTGCTTTAAGCGAATATGAAGCGCTTTTTAGCTCCAGCGACACGCAATTAGCTCCGGTAAATGCCGAAATAGCAGCAGGGAAAGCGCCCATTCCCGAATTTCGTCCGGCATCATCCCCCGAATTGCTCGGGCAGGGCGTTTATCGCGTCATCCTGAATCTTGATGAACTCAACAGCTATTTTGCTCAAGCTGTTAAACAGGGCATTATAGCGCTCGATTTTGAAACAGACTCGCTGGATGCATGGCACGCCAATCCTGTCGGGCTGTCCTTTGCACTTAAGCCGAAAGAGGCATTTTATGTGCCGCTCGCCCGGCATGGCGGCGAAGAGGACTGCCTTTCCCCTTATGAAGTGCGCGCCCTTCTTGCGCCGCTGCTTGCCAACAGCAAGATGACCATTGTTGCCCACAACGCAAAATATGACTATACCGTATCACGCGCGTGGGGGATTCCCCGCTGGAAGGCAGGAATTTTCGATACTATGGTGGGTGCGTGGATGTGTGACAGCGATCGTTCCGGGTTTTCGCTTGATTCACTTGCCTTTTCCTATCTTGAATATACGGCACTTACCTATAACACGGTTGTACCTAAAGGTAAAAATTTTGCCGATGTACCACTCGATTTAGCCTGCCGCTACTCAGCCGAGGATGCTGACCTGTGCATGAGGATGTACACACTACTTAAAGACCGGCTGGTTCAGCTTGGTTCGATGCATCTTTTTACCGAAATTGAAATGCTGCTTGTACCGATTCTTGCCGAGATGGAAGGTGCCGGCATCAAAATTGAGCCACAGTCGCTTAAAACCTACAGCGTAGAACTTGCCGCCGAACTTAAAACCATTGAAATAGAAACCTGGCAGCTTGCCGGGCATGAATTCAATCTTGCATCGCCTAAACAACTCCAGGAAGTGCTTTTTGTTGAACGTAAGCTTAAACCGGTGAAAAAAACGAAAACAGGATGGTCAACTGATGTCGCTGTTCTGGAAGAGCTTGCTCGTGAAGATCAGCTCCCCGAACTTATTTTGCAGCACCGTTCGCTTGCCAAACTTAAATCGACTTATGTTGATACGCTTGCTTCAATGACGGATAGTAAAGGCCGCGTTCATACCCATTTTGTGCAGACAGGTACGGCAACCGGGCGGCTTTCGAGCCGGGATCCTAATTTGCAAAATATTCCTGTCCGGGCCGAAGCCGGGCGGCGCATCCGTGAAGCTTTCATTGCAGAAGAAGGCTGGACATTGATTTCGGCGGATTACAGCCAGATTGAGCTTGTCATACTTGCCCACCTTTCGCAGGACAAAAATCTTATCGCCGCATTTACCGAAGGAAAAGATGTCCACACGCGCACCGCCGCGCTCATATTCGGACTTGACGAAGATGCGATAACTCCAGCCCAACGGCGCATAGCCAAGACGATTAATTTTGGCGTTATGTATGGGATGGGAGCGTACCGGCTTGCCGGAGAGCTTAAAATTTCCCGCCGCGATGCCGCGGAGTTTATTAACGCTTATTTTAAAACATATTCCGGCGTACGTGCATTTGTTGATAATCTTACCGCGCAAGCAGAACGGGAGGGCGCTGTTTCAACACTTTTTGGCCGCCGGCGGGCTATTCCAACGATCAATTCTTCCAACAAAACAGAAAAAGCTGCCGCAGAACGCATTGCCGTCAATACGCCAATTCAGGGTGCCGCTGCGGACATCGTTAAAAAGGCAATGACAGAGGTAGACCACGCTCTGTCAGAATTTTCTGGAGTTGACAGTAATAGACAACCGCGCATGCTGCTCCAAGTTCATGATGAACTTATTCTTGAATGTGCCGAAGAAGACGCCTGCACCATTGCCGCTCTTGTGCGCAGCGCGATGGAAAACACCGTCAAGCTTTCTGTGCCGTTGCATGTCTGTGTTGAAATTGGCAAACGCTGGGGCGACTTTCACTAGTGTGCTGTCCGAGACAGATTGCATACCAATAGTACAGAAAGGATATAGCAAAATGTTTTGGACGGACATGCGTCTAAAACCGCACAATTTTGAGGTACAAGCTCTCGTGTGCCTGAGCGCTTAGTCAACGATAAGCGGCTTAACTATCGCAATATCTTTTAACCGTAATTTTGAGTCCGCGGGTAAATCCATACGAATCTGTTTAAGCGGCGTGTCAAACTGCCAGCCTTCAATAAAGATACG
>JAITHM010000062.1 GCA_031279965.1 Spirochaetaceae bacterium | reverse complement strand
GCAAGTTGGTTATCGCCGTCATGTCAACGATGCGTCCCTCGGCGAGAGACTCAGTCAATTTATTTTAATTGGCGCAGGTTCCGCAGGTGTAAATTCCGCCACCTTTTTCCTCCAACGTTTTAAGATCAGGGACAGTATTTGCCCCTTCCGTGGTTAAATGCGCTCCACCGTTCAGGAAAATCACTGCCATTGGCGGTGGGTTTAGCTGTGCAAGCGAAAAAACAAAGCCTTTTATAAGCAGACGGCCAAGATCCTCCGCTCCGCGCCCCATGCTATCCGCTGTGATAAGCACGACCGGCGCACATCCCACACTTTCGGCGACTGCCTCTGCGGCGGCCGGCGCAACTGTATCAGGTGTGTCCAAGCCGTGAGCAAGCGCCCCCTTCATGATAGTTACTGTGTAGTGCGCCGCACTTTCCTGGGTATACGAAAAATCGCAGCCGGTTCCCTTCGCCATTTTTTCCAGATTTTGTACGGCGACAACATTGTCAACCAAAACAACGACGCCAACCGGCGCGTTCTGTTCAGCAAGCGCTTTTTTTGCGTTTACCACAGGAATCGGACAGGGCTGCCCTCGCATATCCAACGTTTTCATACGGCTTCTCCTCTTCAAAATGATACTGGTTTATACAATTTCAGTGCAAGAGAGAGCCGAAAGGCGCACGCACAACTTTGGGCGCTGGCCATGAAGAGAATTGAATACAAGTCAATAAAACGGCCGGCAGCAACTTAAAGCTTATTGATACATAATCAGCAGCGGGCGCGGGTTAAGTTCGTATACTTCTTGCGGAGTAAGAAGCGGTACGTCAACGCCTGTATTGCCTTTTTCGTTATAAAACAGCTTAAAGGCTTTAACCGGTATATTTGTTGCCGCCGCATTATACGCATAGCTCCCGCGTTTTTTTGCCGGCGTTCCGTGTCCATCCATACAAAGCACCAACCGGACATTCTCAAAATCGGCGCGGACATTACGGCGGTTTTTTATCATCACGCTATTAAACTGATGTATGACAAGAAGACGCTCGCCTTCTATTTTGTTTTCGGTCATGTAATCCTGCATAACTTGCTGTGCTTTGTTGATTTCTTCCGCGCTGACACTGCCGATTTCCTGCATAGGTTTTGTCGTGCGCCATTCAGGATCAAGCGCTAGATGAACATTAGGATACTCTTTAAGATACGGAAGCATACGCCGCAATGATTGTATAGGATCATACTTGCCAATCTGATGGTCAAGAAATACAAGCATATCATTTTCTTTGGCAAAATTAATATATTCTTTCAATTTGGGGTCAGAAATAATGCCAATTTCACCTTCTGGCCAGCATGTTCCATAGATGATATAAAATGCTTTTATAATATCACGATTCCCGCTGACAGTACGGTATTCATCGGCAAGCGTATTAAGCCGTTTTAAAAGATCCTCTTTTGTGTGCCGCCCAAGTATGCCCATCCCCTTAGAGTTAGGATGTCCATAATAGGCAAGTATATCATTCTTGATAAGAAGCGATTGTGAATGGAGCGATAATTCTTTTGCAAACTGTTCATTGCTGTCTTTAGAATCGTTCTTTACCGGAGCACTGGTTTCTTCTTTAGAGTCAGTACTTTCAGGGGCCCCGCCCCCTTTTGCATCAAGTGCTTCAACATTGGTTTTAACATAGTACGTCGAAAACGTTTGACTTTCTGTGTCGCGTTCCGCGGCAATACCGACAACACTACTGCACCACAACACAGTACCCACAAGTGCCAAACGGCAAAACTTATCCAAAAACACATACATCATAACTCTTGTATCGGCATTTTTAAATTCAAACTTAAGAAAAAATTTACATTGATTTTACTCTATTATCTTGTTGAATTTACCTAAGCCATGTTAGAGTGTTCCGGTATTTATGAATGATGAAAAAATAGGAATTGAAAATTTGAGCCTCTCGTATGGTGAATTTCACGCACTTAAAGGAATTACGCTGGGTATTCAGCAAAATGCCGTTACCGCATTTATTGGCCCTTCAGGTTGTGGGAAATCTACGTTGCTTAAAACACTCAACCGCATGAATGATCTTGTTGATGGCTGCTATATTACGGGCCATGTAACGCTGGACGGCGAAGACATCAATCATATTGAAGTAAACAGCCTGCGGCGCCGTGTTGGAATGGTGTTTCAAAAACCGAATCCATTCCCAATGAGTGTTTACGATAATATCGCCTATGGCCCCCGCACCCATGGTATACATGCAAAACCAGAGCTTGATTTTGTTGTAGAGCGTTCCCTAAAGCAGGCTGCCATCTGGAACGAGCTTAAAGACAGACTCCGTAAAAATGCGATGAGCCTTTCCGGCGGCCAGCAGCAGCGTCTGTGCATAGCTCGCGCACTTGCCGTTGAACCGGAAGTACTTTTGATGGATGAGCCAACTTCTGCTCTTGATCCTATTTCAACTTCAAAAATAGAAGATCTCGTGCTCGAAATGAAATCCGTATATACTATCATTATTGTAACGCATAACATGCAGCAGGCAGTACGCATCTCTGATCATACGGCATTCCTGCTGCTTGGTGAGCTTGTTGAATATAACGGAACAGAAAAACTTTTTACCGCGCCGCGTGAAAAACAAACAGAAGATTATATTACGGGACGTTTTGGATAGCGTTCGTTGACAGGAGATTAACACATGCGTAATAAATTTGACACTCAGCTTGAAACGCTCAACAATGACCTTGTAGCCATGGGAGCGCTTTGTGAACATGCAATTGTTCATGCAGTAGACGGCCTGCTTAACAACGACCCTGCCTTTGCCCGCGAGGCTATCGAGATTGAAAAAGAAAATGATCGTAAAGAACGTGAAATAGAATCACTTTGCCTTAAACTCCTCTTGCAGCAGCAGCCCGTGGCACGCGATTTACGCCTTATTTCATCCGTACTCAAGATGATTACTGATATGGAGCGCATTGGCGATCAGGCTGCCGATATTGCCGAATTGGCGCGTTTTGCCACAATAAGCATGACGCACAGCGGTGATTTTACTCGGCATATTTCTCAAATGTCTGCGGCAGTTATCAAGATGGTTACCGGCAGCATTGATGCTTTTGTAAAACGGGATATTTCTGTTGCAGAAGAAGTTATTGCATGTGACAATACGGTTGACGGGCTTTTTACCAAAATAAAAGAAGATCTTGTCGCGCTTATTCAAAAAAATCCGGCAGAAGGCGGAGACGCGCTGGAAGCGTTAATGGTAGCTAAATACCTGGAACGCATTGGCGATCATGCGGTAAATATTGCTGAATGGGTCGAGTTTTCAATTACCGGCGAACACCGGACTGGCGCGCGTTAAAATGCGCTTGCTCTGCGAAAATAGCCCTATTCAGGGAAGTGTTTGAATGAGCCGCGCCACCCGTTGTGCCGATTCCTGCGCAAGACGCGGATAGAGCGGGAACAACGCAGTACGAAGCGCCAGCGAAGCCGCATTGGGGCATTCTCCCGCTTGAAGCAGGCCAAACCCGGCAATAGAATTTTCAAAGGCATGTTCAACTTCGATTTCTTTCTTTTTTGCATAACTGACAACATCTTTCATGCCGGACTCCAAAACAAGGGGAAAGGCGTAATTGTTATAGTTTAATGACGGCGGCCGAACAATAAGTTTATGCCGCCCCCCACGTAGCGCTGCGTCGGTGTAAAGCTGGGCAAGCGTTGCGCGCTTTTCGGTATTGCGCCCCGTCTCGCGGAATTGCACAAGAGCCATCGCCGCATTCATATCGGGTAGGCCGTATTCAGGCGGCAGCGCGGCGATATTCCGCACAACAGCCGCATCCCGCCGGTCCATTGCAAAAAGCAACGCCCCTCCGCCGGCAGTTAGCATATCACGTTCCTCAAGTCCTAAAATTGAAAATGTTCCAAACGATCCCGCTCGGCGTTCATCAAAATGCGAACCATATGCCATTGAACAATCTTCTATAAGAGGTATGCCTAAATCACACAATGGCTGCATTTCCGGCAAAAAGCCAAGGGTTTCATGAATAACAAGACAACGCACTTCTCCAACAGCACGTTCCAGCGCGGCACGTACCGTTGCGGCGGAAACACATGCAGTTCCTTCTTCCACATCACAGAACAATGGCTTTATCCCCGCATTTGCCAGGGAGCGTAGGTAATAGCGTGGTGAAAGTGCCGAGATAAGCGCATAACCCGTTCTTGCGTCTTCGCCGCACACCAGCGAAAGCGCCAGTGCAAGCGCCTCTGCCGGACTTCGCAGTGCAAGAGCATAATCGAACTGTAAATGTTCTTTAGCAATTTGGATAAGCCGCCGGGCCTGCTCTCCCGGGCCTATATGCTCCTCAACAAGCTGGGTAAGAACAGCGTCCATCTCCTTGCGTCGTATCGTAGGAGAGTGAACTTCAATAATCATGAATACTCCAGGCGGTTACCGGGATAATACTGTAGTAACCCTTTCGAGTACTTTAGCCCGATCTAATGGTTTAACAATGTAGCTTTTCGCGCCGGTAAGAAGGCATTTTTTTACAACGTCTTCTTTGCCTAGTGCGCTCACCATAATTACTTTGGCATCTTTGTCAAATTCAAGGATTTTTTCAAGCGCTGTAACGCCATCCATAACGGGCATGGTAATATCCATCGTTACAAGATCAATTTTACCTTGACCTGCTGTCGTGTATTTCTCTAACCCTTGAGCACCATCGCCCGCAGTATCGGCAACTTCAAAGCCCTCTGAAGTAAGAATTTGCCCCAATTGCTTGGCAATAAACATCGAATCATCAACAATTAACACACGATATGCGGTGCCATCAGGCTTTACCCCCGCAGGAGGCTTCCCATCTCCTGGAAAACTGCTCTTAGCAATCATGCTCCTCTCCTCAAAATTGTAAACATCTGCGTTATTATACAGTATGAAGAAAATATCGTCAAGACAGACACCAGACTTAAGCGGCGGATATGCGCCTGTCTATGGCAGTTTTTTAAAGTACGTCAGATGCAAACAAAAACGGCTATGGCCTCATTCCAAAACCTGCTTTCATACCTTAACAACACTCCCTCCCCCCAACCTCTTTAAAGCTTAATTATTATACTCAAAGAACAGAAAACAATTGCCGCCTTTTTTGTCTGAATTATGAGTAAACTTAGGGCTTGAACAATTTTGAAGGGTATGGTAGGATATGCTAATTTATTTTACGGTAAGGGGCTAACGATGTGGATTGTGTTATGGATTATCCTTCCTCTTGCCGGGTTAACCTTAGGCTGGACTATTAGATGGCTTTATGCGAAATTTCAACTTACGGCAACAGAACAGATTGCCGCGAGGATTAAGAAAGATGCTGTTCGAGATGCTGAGACAATCAAGAAGGAAATGCTTCTTGAGGCAAAAGAGAAAGTTATCAGTGAACAACATCAGCACGAGAGGGAAACTCGGGAACGCAGGGCTGAACTGCAACGTTTTGAGAATAGATTGGCGCAAAAAGAGGATACTATTGAGAAAAAATCGCGTCAAATTGAACGTGTAGAGCAGCAAATTCAGGAAAAAGAGAAGGCGAATAAAAAGCGGGAAGAAGCATTGGCGCATGAAGAAGAGCGCTACCGCCGGGAGTTAGAGCGAATTTCGGGTTTAAGTGCGGAAGAAGCAAAAAATCTGATCATCAAAGATCTTGAAAATGTTGCAAAACATGACGCTCAGACTATTATCAACAAGATTGAGAACGAGGCGAATTTAGCCGCTGAAAAAAAGGCGTTATCAATACTGGTAACAGCAATGCAGCGAGTGGCCACCGAGGTTACCAGCGACATTACAGTCTCGACAGTTACTCTGCCCAGCGACGAGATGAAGGGGCGTATTATTGGCCGCGAAGGCAGAAATATCCGAACGCTTGAAACATTGACGGGAGTTGATGTTATTATTGACGATACGCCGGAAGCCGTCGTAATTTCATGTTTCGATCCAGTTCGCCGCGAAATCGCAAAAGTTGCAATGGAACGTCTTGTCGCTGACGGGCGTATTCATCCGGCGCGCATCGAGGAAATTGTCGCAAAGGTTTCGAAAGAAACTTCTCAGCGTATCTTTGAAGAAGGTGAAAAAGCGCTTTACAATCTTGGCATACACAATATGAGTCACGATGCTATACGAGCGCTGGGAAGGCTCTATTTTCGCACAAGTTATGGCCAGAATGTACTGGTTCACTCAAAAGAGGTTGCGCTTATCGCGGCGACGCTGGCTGCCGAACTGGGGGCAAACCGCGAGCTTACCAGGCGGGGAGCGCTGCTCCACGATATTGGAAAGGGTGTTGATACCGACAGCGAACTGAACCACGCAGAAATTGGCATGGAGATGGCGCGGAAGATGGGCGAAGATCCCCGCGTACTCAACATGATAGGGAGCCACCATGCCGACATTGAACCATCATGCATTGAAAGCATTATTGTCCAGATTGCCGACACTATTTCCGCGGCACGTCCCGGCGCGCGCAAAGAAACAATGGATACCTATACAAAGCGCCTTAAAAATCTGGAAAATATCGCTTCCGGTTTTGATGGAGTTGAGAAAGCATTTGCTATCCAGGCAGGCCGTGAGCTTCGTATTGTAGTACATAATGACGCAGTAAGTGATGATGGCGCGCGCAGTCTTGCCAGAGATGTTGTGCGTAAGATCGAAAATGATCTACGCTATCCAGGCAGAATTAAAGTAACAATGATACGCGAAACACGCATTGTCGAATACGCGCGGTAAGGTATTTATGGAGGAAAATAATGGCTTTGCATGATGATCAGAAAGAATCAGAAATAGCGCGAAAGTTTAAACGAAATCCGGCTTTATTTACCGGAACAGTGCTTATCCTTATTTTGGTAATTATTTCGTTTGTTTTCTGGGGAGCCGGAGACTGGATACTGCCGAAACGCGGCGTGTTAAGCAACGATGAGTTAACCTTTGGATATTACGATAAAATTCCTATTGAATTTACTCCGGGCAGTTTTTTTGCCGAACAGCGAAGATATAATCTTGAACAAATGCGGCAATACCGGAATGAACGCTATGCAACAGAACAGGCGTTTAATCTTTCTGTTGTACGGGCGGCAATTCTTGAGACGATGAAAAAAGCGCCTTACGAACCACCGAAGAGTCTGGTCGACCGAAAAGTTGCCGAATTGCCCCGTTATCAAGAGAACGGCGTGTTTTCATTACTCCGCTACCGTGCTGATTCAACTGCCCAACGGCGCACAATTTACAATCAGGTGCGGGATTCAGTTATCATAGGCCGTTATTATGATGATGTTTCGCGTCGTGATATAAAAAGCGATGGTGATTCAGCTACGTCAAAATACAGTTGGACACTGCTGAATGCTCCCCAAGAAGCTGATTTTATCGGTTCAATGGCTAAAATCCAGCGAAAATTCAAAATCGCTCTTTTCCCTTACAGCTTGTATCCCAACAGTGAAGCAAGCGCATGGGCAGAGGAAAATGCCGGTCTTTTTAAAAATACGCACCTTTCACAGATAACGCTTGGTGCGGCGAAAGATGCCACAGAAGCGCAGAAAGTGCTCGATTCAATTAAAAATGGGACAACAACCTTTGAAGATGCAGCAAAGACATATTCAGAAGATTCGTATAAACAGGCAGGCGGCGATGCAGGAACTCGTATGGCCTGGGAGCTTGCCGCGCTGATTCCTGACGAGACCGAACGCAGCGCCGTTGTAGATTTGGCCGCGGGAGAATTGAGCTCTCCGGTAAAACTCGCCGATGGCTGGGGAATTTTCCGGGCGGAAAGTGCTGCCGAAGCAGCCAATACTGATGACGAAGCGGTGCTCACCAAAATACGGAATTACATGACCGAATCAGAACCAGGTATAATTGAAGACTGGCTTATTGAACGCGCATCAAGTTTTGGCAAGGATGTTGAAGGCGGATCGTGGGATATTGCCATATTTGCCTACAATGTTGAGTCGAAAGATTTTGGCCCCATCCCCTTGAACTATGGCAATAATACACTCTTTTCTCGAATATCAGAACCTGCTCCGTTGGACAGCGCAGCAACAAGTGAAAATTTCTGGAAACGGGCATTTTCGACGCCGGTTGGCAAGCCGACGGAACCTTTTGTAATCAGTTCCGGACAGCAGACTGTTGTGGTTATACTTCCTGTTGAAGAAATTACCGATGAAGAAGCGGCAAAAAATACAATAAACCTTTATAAAACATCATTTATTGAAAACGAAATTATGCGCAGTGTTGATGATGCATTTTTGAACAGTCCCAAATTAAAAAATAATTTTGAGCCGCGTTACGCGACATTGTTTTCGTCCACCTCAAATCTTGACTGAAAACGCCGGGCAGACGGCTGATTTTCCCCGAAAAATCGCCGCCCGCCGTGGTTTTTCAGTACTGTATTGTGGTAAAACCCTCCTTTCCCGTATTGATCCTGTCGCTGCGGCGGAACGGCTTATAAATGCCCACCTTCCATTAAAAGAACGTACGCTTTATTTTTGTCCGTCGCCACTCTTAGGCTATGGGCTTGACCGTTTGGCCAGCGCGCTTCCTGATAATTCTGCACTGCTCTGTATCGAAACTGATAAGCTCCTCTATGAGCTAAGCTGCCAACACATTAACCGTAGCCTTGTACAACAGCACAATGTGCTTATTGCTTACAGCACAGAGAGTGCATCTGTTTTACGGTCGGTTCGGAAAAAATGGGGACAGCGGCAATTTCGCCGTCTTGAAGAACTTAACCTGGGGGGAGGGCGCGCTCTTGCCGCCGCTTGGTACGATGACTGCGCTAACGCGCTCCGCCGTATTATTGCGCTTGAGTGGGGAAACGCAATGACATTAAGCCGGTTGGGCCGGCTCTACATCCGGAATTTCTTCCGAAACCTTTCGCTTCTTGCACAGAGCCCGCCACTTGAAACGCTCGATTTGGGAGAACGGCCGGTGCTGGTAGCAGGGGCGGGCGCTTCACTTGATCCGCTGCTCGACAGCCTTATCGCATCGGGGAAGCCGCTTCCGGCGATTGTTGCCGTTGATACAGCGCTTGCCCCGCTTCAAGCGCGCGGAATACGTCCCGATCTTGTGGTCGTACTCGAAGCTCAGCACTGGAATTTAGCTGATTTTTGCGGCTGGGGCGGCGAAACACTGCCCATTGTGATGGATCTTTCCGCGCTTCATGCTCAGGCTGAATTTGCCGCAGGACAGCCGCGCTTCTTCTGGACAGCTTGGACGCCACTGCGGCTTTTTACCCGGCTTGCTGCTACGGGACTGCTGCCCCCGGAGCTTCCCCCATTAGGTTCGGTTGGACTTTGTGCCACCGCATTGGCGCTACGGCTTGGAAAAGGTCCTGTTACCGTTGCCGGTATCGATTTTTCGTATACGCTTGACAGCTATCATACACGAGGCAGCCCATCACATCGTACTCTACTCCGGCAAACGAACCGGTTTTACGGCCTTTACTATGTGCAAACGATATTCCGCACTGGTTCGGCGGCGGTACATTCTAAATCAGGGGGCATGGTACGCAGCGATCCTGCCCTTCGCCGGTACCTCGCTCTTTTTAGAGATGAGTTTGGCGGCCGTGTTATGGAAATTCATGGAACAGGTCTTGATTTAGGCTGCCACAAACTGAATATTGCAGAAGCGGTTGCGCTGTTAGGCGAAGCACCCCGTCTGGTCAAAAAATCTGTTTTAACTCCCATACCACCGGTACCGCAGCCAGAATCACACCTCCGGCTTAGTGCATTTTTTGAAAAAGAACGTGCGATGCTGAATGAAATACGCGGAATATTAACAGGCCGCCAGAACGCACCGGAAGAACGGCTGGAATGGCTGATTAACGAGGCCGACTATCTCTGGGCGCATTTTCCCGATTGCGCCGGAGCCGGAGGACGGCGGCCTCCGGTAAGCGATACAGGATTCCTAAAACGGCTCCGTTCCGAGCTTGACCCCTTTATCACACTGATAGATTCCTGTCTGTCTTCAATCTGAAATCTTGCAAGCCGCCGCCTTAAGCTTTGCCTATCCCGCTATCTCCGTAAAGCCTCGACGGGCTCCACGAAAGCGCTTTTCAACGAGGGAATCAGCGTGCAGACCGAAGCGATGAGGACTCCAAACCCGAAGCTTGACGCAAGGATTGAAACGGAGAATTCCAGAAACAACGTACCTGATATGGGAAAATCCTTGAGGCCGGCACCGGTCATCGCGTTAAAATCCAGCGGGAAAAACGAACCGGTGAAAGTTACAATTCCACCCAACACCGCGCCGGCCAGTGAACCGAGGACGCTGAGGAACAACGCCTCAAAGAAAAACACCTCTACGATTTCACGGCGAGTCATGCCAAGACTACCCATCATGCCTATTTCTTTTATACGCTCGTGGATGATCATTATCACTGTATTGATGATGAGAAAACTTGCCACGATAAGAAATACCAATTCTACCGCGTAGAAAATAACAGCGCTCTGCCGCATCACTGCCACAAAATAGTTGTCCCGCCAGTCCCGCACGACATCACCTTTTCCCAGTAGAGAAGAGATCTGTGCGGCAATTGTTTTGCTTCGCATCGAATTATCCGCATAGATAAATAATTGTTGAACGCTGTCCCCCATTGAAAGAAGCCGCGCAAGCCGTCCGTAGTCAACAAGGATTCCGCCATCGTCATATTTGAGGTAGTCGAAGGTGTAGATTCCTACAATTTTGGGCGC
Organism: Spirochaetaceae bacterium; assembly: GCA_031279965.1. Taxonomy (GTDB): domain Bacteria; phylum Spirochaetota; class Spirochaetia; order Treponematales; family Breznakiellaceae; genus JAIRPU01. Next base: position 6,456 of record JAITHM010000062.1, on the reverse strand, counting down.
CCACATCTTATCGGAAAACTGCGCGGAAATTGTTTTAAGTGGAATCTCATCTCCGATTTTAAGTCCAGCCTTTTCCGCCATCCGCGCCCCGATGGCGCACTCATTGCTGCCTGCCGCCGGAAAACGCCCGGCCGTCAAGCCGTTGGTGCGGTTCGTCATGTTAAAATAATTGAATGCCGTTTCTGCTTCTGCATCAATCCCCCACAGGATCGCGTGTTTTACCGTGCTGTCCTGCAAAGTAGCGTAGGCTGAAATTCGAGGAAACACCTCCCGCACACCAGGAACGGCCTTTATCTCTGCTTCCAGTTCTGCGCGGCTTTTGCCCCCCGCAATGGGGTATTGGACGGGCATATATTCGTTATCTGCCTCATACTCGGCAGAAACTATGCTTACGTGTCCGGTGTCGAAAACTTGCACCACATTCTCGATGCCCTTCATCATACCACTCATCATGGACTGCATCACTACCGTAAAAAATACCGCTATTGCCACCGCAACAACACACATTGCGGTCCGTCTTGTATTGCGGGTAATGTTCCGGCAGGATACCGTTATCAGGGACCAAAATCCCCCTCTTGTTTTGTTTGTCATTTTTTCCTCCTAATCAAATCTTAGGCTGTCGGTGATGGACATTTTCAGCGCCCGCTTGGCAGGAAAGAAAGCTACCGCCGCCGACAAAACCGTTGCCGCAATGCCGCTGAGAATAATAACCGGCGGATTCCAGGCTGAGCGGAATATCCCATTTACGCGATAGCCAATATCGCCACCCATCGCTTCCATCATGCCACTGTAATCAACACCGGGGTCAACCATGGGAATATTTATCAGACAGCCGATGATAAGCCCTGCAACAGAACCGATGAACCCTACGAGGCCCGCTTCCAGCATCAGAGTAAAGAGCAGTTCGCCATCGGTCATGCCCTGGGCGCGTATCATGCCGATCTCTCTGGTACGCTCCAGAATTGCTAAGAGCATCGTGTTGGCGATCCCCAAAAACGAAAGAACAAAGAGAATGATTATCATGATGCGCGTGCTCCAGTTATCTCCGCTGGCTGCGGCAAGAGCATCTTTACCGTAAGCTTTCCAGTCTTCCACAGCAAGTTCCGGCGGCAATGTTCGCCCTCCCGCCTCAATTGCTGCATTCAACGCCTCAACACTTTCCGCCGTGCCGGGCAGAATAGAATAATCAGCATCTTTTTTCCTTATAATAAGCTCTGTTATTTCGCCGTTGAGCATCATCCCGGTATCACCCTGTAATGCGCCGAGCGGAATGAACGCGGTATTGTAGTTGAGTTTTGGGTTGGAGCAGTTGATAATTCCCGTTGTTACCACCGGAATCACCTGATTCACATGACGGATCGCCCCGCTGTAGTCGACGCGCACCATCGCGGCCAGCACCTGATCCATAAGCGCAGCATCTTCGGTGTTGAGCATCCATGCGTCAAGGAGTTCATCAAAACTATACACCTTCTCAAAAAGAGCCCGCTCATCCGTTGTTAGAAGTGGCAGCAAATCAACCTCGTACTTTTCCCGCCGCACATTATCTGGTGCGGCTTTTATATCAATTACTGTGGAAATTTGAAGATTCATCCTGCCCGCTTCTTCAAGCAGCGCCCAGTACTTGTCAAGGTCGGGGCCGCTCAGGTTCCGGCGCAGGAGATAGCGCTCGTCACCCGATTCCAGTTCCTTTTTCTTGGGTGCCCAGATGCCGCCAGATTTTTCTTCTGAACGCTCATAAAGCCCGCGCACAAAACTGTATTCCGCTTCCGGCAGCAAGGGGAGAATCTCATTCTCTAGCTCAAACTTCGTGGGACGAGTGGGAATACCGGTTTTAAGTTTTTCCGCAGTCACTGTGCCAAGAAGTATGCCAAACTCATTGTCTTCAAGCCAGCGACCACTTTCCACCGCGTCGGGGACACGCAGCACAACACCATCCTGTGCGGGGTCTATACCGTAGAATTCTACTGGCGCAGAACCAGAGTCGCTGTAGAGGGTGCCGCCAAATACAAAACGCGGTGTAACGGCATAGCCTGCCTTGTCAAGCGCTGCCGCATAGAGCTCCCAGTCGCCGAAATTTTCATACATGGGCAGATCGTCAAGCTTTTCAAAATACGCTTTGGTCTGCAGTTTAGCCGCACCGGTTTCATAATTGACGAGATTTCGCAGGGAATCAAGATTCATCCCAAGAAGCCAGCCGTCCATCACAATGTATACGGCAACACTGATGGTGATAGCCAACACTGAAAGCACAGTCTTTACCTTGTGCCGCGCCAAATTTCGCAGTGCAATCCTTTTAAGTTCATAAATTCCTGAAAGTGTCATTGCTTTACCTCTTCGTTTTCGATTTGACCGTCCCGGATATGCACGATACGGCGGGCAAACTCCATAACCAGCTTGTCATGGGTAGAAAAAATAAAGGTCGTCCCTTCTTTCCGGTTTAAATTCAACATGAGTTCGAGAATTTCCTGGCTGATCTTTGAATCCAGGTTGGCGGTAGGTTCGTCAGCGAGGATCAGACTTGGGCGCTTCACTAAAGCTCTGGCAATTGCAACCCGCTGTTGCTGCCCACCGGACATCTCCTTGGGACGGCGGTTTTCCATGCCTTCAAGTCCTACGTCTTTCAGCGCCTGCCGGGAGCGCTCGCGGGCTTCGTTTTTGGGAACGCCTAACAGAGTAAGCGGAAACGAAACGTTTTCCATTACCGACAGAACTGGAATAAGATTGTACGCTTGAAAAATGAACCCTATACTGTTCCGGCGCAGCAGTGCAAGCTGAGTTTTCGACATTGCCGCTACATCAGAGCCGCCCACCACAAGACTTCCCGAAGTAATGGTGTCCAGACAACCGGCAAGATGCAGGAACGTAGACTTTCCACTGCCTGATGGGCCCGCGATAGCGGCAAACTCGCCGCCTTCAAAACTCAGATTGATCCCTCGCAGTGCGTGAACAACCAGATTGTTCATCTCGTAATCCTTTACCAGATTTTTTGCTTCAACAACATTCATAATAAACCTCCATAATGTTATCAGCTATTTTTATTACCAGCCCCACCCTGGTCTCCATCACCAAAAACACCGCCCGTCTGGAGCGCCTCGGCAATTGAATTGGGGATGAGCATCATTGAATTACCTGCTTTAAGCCCTTCATTTAAAATCGAAAGTATTTTAAGGCGAAGCGCTGTACCATCTCGTGCGTAAACTGCCACCGCCTCTTCCAGCTTGCGGGCGATTTCAATTTCCGCATCGGCCAAAAGAACACGCCCAGCCCGCTCTCGCTCGGCCTGCGCTTTCCGCGACAACGCATCCTGCAATTCTTCCGGCACCTGCACGTCGGTAATTTCGATATGGTGAATCGTAAGTCCCCAGTCAGTTGTCTTCCGGTCAACATCCTCGCGAATCTGTTTTTCTACTAGATCGCCGTGCGCGAGGAACGCGCTTAAATCGTGGCGCGAAACAGCACTTCGCAGCGCCGTCTTTGCCGACAAAACCACCGCTTCCTCGTAGTCTTCCACCTCCAGCAGCGCTTTTTCAGGATCCCAGACATGCCAGAAACACACTGCATCTACAGTAACCGTTACTGAATCGAGAGTAAGCGTTTCCTGCGCAGAAAAGTCCGTTACACGAATGCGGATGTCCACCCGTTGGGCCACGCGATCGGCGATAGGGATGAGGAAAAAAAGCCCCGGCCCCTTCACCTTGTGGAACTTCCCGAAGCGTAACACTATGGCCCGCTCCCATTCATTAGCTTTACGGATGCAGACGAAAATCAGCGTAATCGTGTAAAGAACACCGCACACAGCAATCCCTGTCCAACCTGGCAGCAATTGCGGGAACATTCCCAAAGCAATCTTGACACTCATCGCCGTCAGCAGCATGAAAAACCGCAACAGGTTCAAAATGAAATTCGTCCCGTCTTTCCGCTGCGTATCCTTTACTACGGGCTTCATTACCCCGGAAATATCCGCTTTGTTCGCAATCTTCATCATGTCTACAACTCCTTATTGTTTCCTGTTTCCTGTTCGCGTTCTTTGAATTCTTCGATCAGCTTGACCAGTTCTTGTTTTTCTACCCCCAATTCACCCATTTCTCGCAAAAAACGGCCAAGCCTCTCGTTAATTTTCATTTCGAGCCGGTCTTTATCAGCTTCCAGCGTCTTTTCAGAAATAAAAGTCCCATTGCCAACCTGAGTTTTCAGTATTCCGCGAATTTCAAGTTCGTTATACACCTTGCTGATGGTATTTGGATTGATTTTCAGTTCAACCGAAAGAGCGCGAATCGTTGGCAGCCGGTCGCCGCTCTTTAAGCGACCGGAAACCACCGCATTTTCCACTTGTTCAATAAGTTGGCGGTAAAGCGGTACGCCGCTTGATTCATCCAGAGAAAATCGCATGTCTGACACCGCTTGACTTATTTTACTATTCATATAATACAAATATAATTGTCCTAGTAAAATATGTCAATAGTTAATAAATGAAGGAATTCCCGACAATGCGCCACGGCCTCGGAGTGCGAGCCTGCTAATAGACAGGTTCAGATGGCAGGCAATTGCCCACTGCGAAGACCGCATTGACCAAAGCCGATTGTTTGCATAGAATACCGTAATAATTCATAAAAAATGAAGGAGAAAAGAGCATGAAAGTTGCTATTAATGGGTTCGGCAGAATTGGCCGGCTGGTTTTTCAAGCGCTTGTAAATCAGGGGCTGCTTGGTAAAGACAAAATTGATGTGGTTGCCGTGGTGGATATTTCTACAGAGGCAAAGTATTTCGCTTATCAGCTTAAATATGATTCCACACAGGGACAGATGAACGCGGAAATTGGTGTTGCCGGTGATGATGTGCTTGTCGTCAATGGTCATAAGATTAAATGCGTTTCGGGGAAAGGGCTTACCCCTGCTCAACTTCCCTGGAAAGAACTTGGTATTGATTATGTCATCGAATCTACCGGACTTTACACAAACGAAAAGGCTTACGGACATATTGAAGCAGGGGCAAAAAAGGTTATCATCAGCGCTCCGGCAAAATCTGGTGATGCTTCCAAGCCCATCAAGACTTTTGTCATGGGTGTTAATAATGAAGAATACAAAGCCGGTGAGCATCACGTAATTTCCAACGCTTCATGTACGACAAACTGCCTTGCGCCGCTGGTACATGTTATCCTTAAAGAAGGCATCGGTATTGAAACTGGCCTTATGTCAACAATACACTCGCTTACCGCGACTCAGAAAACTGTTGACGGCCCATCCAACAAAGATTGGCGCGGTGGACGTGCGGCGGCGGAAAACATCATTCCATCTACTACTGGTGCGGCAAAAGCTGTTGGCGAAGTTCTTCCCGTAACTAAGGGCAAACTAACTGGTATGTCATTCCGTGTTCCTACTCCAACCGGTTCTGTTGTTGATCTTACCTTCCGTTCCGAGAAAGACAGCTCCATAGAGACTATCGATGCGGCCTTCAAGAAGGCATCGGAAAGTTATCTTAAGGGAATTATGGCTTACTGCAACGAAGAAATTGTTTCGCGGGATATTATTCACAACGCACATACATCGATTTACGACAGCCTCGCCACTTTGCAGAACAATCTGCCAGGTGAAAAGCGTTTTTTCAAAGTTGTATCGTGGTACGATAACGAATGGGGATACTCCAACAAAGTTGTTGATCTTCTTAAATACATTGACAGCAAAAAATAAGGTTTCAGACAATCAGCTATCTGCATGATAGCTGATTGCTGAATCATGTATGCGCTTGTAGCTCACTTGGATAGAGCGACGGACTTCGAATCCGTAGGTAGCACGTTCGAATCGTGTCAGGCGCATATTTGCACACCCATCATAACATTTTTCAACTTGTTTTCTGAATTAAGAACATAAAATAGGCAGCACCGCTTTTCGGTTCGCCTCTGACAGTCCGTCAACGGAGTCTTTTAAATCTTGCCTGATTTATGCCCAATTTGTTTGGGCAGCCTTGCCATAAATCTTTTATGGAGAATGGGGGAGTCGAACCCCCGGCCTATAGATTGCGAACCTATCGCTCTACCAACTGAGCTAATTCCCCGCTTTAACAACTCTACCAAACCACAAAAAAAACCTCAAGAGACCTTAGAGCATGTCACATGATCAGTATCCTTTCTTCAAAGTCTGGTATCTTTATTTTCCCGCCCTCCCTCAGTATATCTTATTTTCCCTAAAATGTTGGAATTGCTGTTTCTGATGGACACCCTGCAATTGACAGTGAGAGGATTAAAACTGTAAAATTTAAAACATTGGTATAGTTGAAATTATGCGCATTTTATGAAATTATACCTCTTGTTATAGAGAAGATGTAAGGAGTAGAACAAGAAATGAGCATCGACATAACCAAGATGCGGAATATCGGAATCAGCGCCCATATTGACTCGGGCAAGACGACCCTGAGCGAGCGGATTCTGTTTTATTGCGACAAAATTCACGCGATTCACGA
>JAITHM010000045.1 GCA_031279965.1 Spirochaetaceae bacterium | reverse complement strand
AGCGAACAACCAGCCCCCGGACTATCCCCAAAACCAGGCGGCCCGTATGCCGGTCCCCGTCTACCATTTTTGTCTAACTTTAAGCTACACTTATTGTATGTTAGGGCCTGTCGTAAATGCCGTTGTAATTTTTCTGTGTTCGCTGCTGGGGGCGTTTGTCATTCGCGGGGCTGGCGCACGATTTGAAGAAATCGTAAAAAAAGCGCTGGGACTTGCGGTTATTTATATTGGCATCAAAGGGGCTTTGGACAATGAACGCCCCCTTCTCTTGATCATGAGCCTGGTAATTGGCGCTCTCCTGGGCGAGTTAATCGGTATTGATAATCTGATGAACCGCGCAGGCGCTTTGATTGAACGAAGGCTTGGCACGCGTACCGGCATTCTGGCATCATCTGAAGGTGCTTCATTTTCAAAAGCGTTTGTCTCGGCAAGTATCTTGTTTTGTTCAGGCTCAATGGCCATCGTTGGTTCAATGCAGAGCGGGCTGTCTGGCAATCACGAAACACTTTTTGCAAAATCTGTGTTGGACGGTTCTATATCGGTTATTTTTGGCGCATCACTGGGCATTGGAACTGCCTTTTCGGCAATTCCCGTGCTTCTTTATCAGGGAGCTATCGCTCTTACCTCGATGTTTGTTCGTGAGTATCTTTCTGATACAATGATCCGCGAAATGTCTGCTGTTGGCAGCCTGATAATTGCCGCAATCGGTTTTAACTTTCTTGCAATAAAAGAAATTAAAGTTGCCAACTTGATTCTTTCTGTTTTCATACCACTTATTTATTTATCCATAGAACAGGTTATTCTATCATGATCAGATGGTTATTTGGTGAATTTTTTCACAGAAATATCACCTACGCTCTTGTGGGCGAAAGCGGAACAGGAAAAAGCTATCAGTCAAAATTTATCGCGGCAAAGTATAAGATCAGTTATATTATTGATGATGGCCTTCTTATTAAGAATGAGCGTATATTGGCTGGGCGTTCGGCAAAAGAAGAACAAACGATACTGGCTGCTGTTAAAGTTGCCGTTTTCTCTGACAAAGAACGGCGTGACGAAGTAGCCCGCCGTCTTTTACCAGAAAAATACAGCAAAATACTGATTTTGGGTACTTCGGAAAAGATGGTGAATAAAATTGCCCTCCGTCTTCAACTCCCATTACCGCGAAAAATTATCAAGATTGAAGATTTCGCCCGCCCATTTGAAATAGACACGGCGCTTCGCACCCGCCGTGTAGAAGGCAAGCACATTATTCCGCTTCCATCCCTCGAAGTTCGCAAGACCTATCCATCGATATTTCTTGCAAGCCAGCCTGTATTTAAGGGCAAAGTGCCTAAAACAATCGGTATAATCCCAGAATCTCATGAAAAATCCCTTGTCCGTCCTGCTTATGGAACCAAACCCAAGATACGCATTTCAGACTTTGCTCTAAGCCTTATGGTAAAAAATGCCGTATATGATTATGACCCGGCAATTAACGCGAAAGAAATTGAAATTATTGATGAACCAAACGGTTACAGCCTCTGCATGTCTATAGATGTCCCTTTTGGCATCAGACTTGAAAAAAAAATAGATGAGTTAAAGCACTTTATTACCGAAAATATAGAGAGATATACCGGTTTTTTAATTGAAACAGTGAATATAATTATAGACAAAACTATAGAAAGAGAGTAAAATCTGAGGGTTTGTCCCTCATGGAGGAGGAAAGTTTCATGAAAAAGTATCTGGCCGCATTGCCAATGGCAGTGGCTTCAGCCTTTTCGCTTTTTGCCCAAGATGGCTATTTTAACACGCAGGTTCCCATCGCGCCGGTATCTGCCCCTGTTCCTGCACCGCTGAGTACGAGCATGCCTGAAGTGCAGGTGCGGAATCATGTATTTGATATTGTATCTCAGGGGGGAAGCTACGATGCCGAAATGCTCCTTCGAGAGCTGGAAAGCAGATTTGATGTCTATAACAGGCTTTTCCGGTTTAGTCTTGCTCAAATGCAGGGGCCGCTTCGGGTACGGGCATTTATTGACAAAGCTGCTTATGATGCTTATGTAAGCTCAAGGCTTGGTTCAACCCGGGATGGCGCTGTTTATCTGCACTATAACCAGCAAGATAAACGCGAACTTGTCATTCACCGGGGCAGCAGCGAAGAAGAACAAGTGCTTCCCCATCAAGCGTTTATTCAGTATTTACGGGCTTTTATCCCTCAGCCGCCTACCTGGATGCGGGAAGGTTTTGCCATTTATTTTAACACCCTGAAATTCAATAAAGACAGCCGTGAACTAAATTATGAAGAAAATCTCGCCTGGCTTGATACGGTAAAACGCATTGCACAAGACCACCGCGAACCATCGCTTGAGTCGATATTTCAGGCTGATATTTCAGGACAAACCCCTGAATATTTTCATCCTATGTCGTGGGCTATTGTATCATTTTTCCTCAATTCGGGGGGTAATGGCGATTATTTCCGCTCCCTTACGGAATCATTTCTTCTTTTGAATCCGGCATACAATGCGGCAGATAACAGCCGGGTTGTTCTGGGGCGGCTGACCTCCTGGACAAGCCTTTACGCCATGCACCGGGACTACGAGGCATATATTGAATCCCGTTTTACATTCGCAGAGCTTATTGATGCCGGACAGCGCACCTATGCTCAAAAAAATTATACTGAAGCTGAATCGTTCTTCATGGACGCCCTCTACCAAAAACCGGGGCATTTTGCACCGTATTATTATTTAGGGCTTCTTGCTTATGACGAGAAAAAGTATGAAATTGCCGAACAATATTACCGATCGGCGCTTCAATTTGGAGCTGATTATGCGTTAGTGCACTATGCGCTTGGTGTAAATGCCGCCACAAGCGGTAAAACTGATGAGGCGATTGACTATCTACGAAACGCCGCAGATGCCGCTCCTGACCGGTATGGCGAACGTGCCGAACAAATCATTCAAGCAATTACACCGGGAGGGGTTCCGCCGTCTTCCGCCTTGGAATTTTAGAATGTGAAATATACCGCCTGTTGTTTTCTGTTCCTGTGTGCCGGCGGTGCGGTCTCTGCCCAAACGGCGGAAGAAATCGACCGGCTTCTTGTTCAGCACAGCGTCCGGTGGGGCGAGGCAAGCGTGTGGACTTTCGCTTCCGCAGGCGAGCCTTATGCAGAACGCGACGCGGCCTTTTATGCCATTCATTTTAAGGCAATGCCCAAAGATGCTGCACTGGATACGCCTATTGATCTTGAAGGACTCGCCCTTCTTGTCATGCGGGTATACAAACTTCAAGGCGGCTTGTTTTACACGCTATTCAAAAACAGGCGTTATGCTTTCCGCGAAATGGTATATAGCGGCATTTATCAGCAAGGAGACGACCCGCACGATACTATTTCGGGAGCTCGTTTTATGCACATACTGAGCAGAATCAGTACAATGACCAATGGTGAATGATGAAGTTCAAAATCTTTTGTGTGTTGTCACTGTTCCTGCTCGGAGAACAAGGTGTTTTTTCATGGGAAATTGGTTTTCTCTTCAACAACGATTTTCGCCTGGAAACCATGGCCGGCGCATCTGAACGGCCGCGCGAGTTGCATGAATCCATCAAAGTTTCAAACTGGCTAAGTTTTTTCCCCACGACAAATACTTCATTTTACTTTAAAGTTTCGCTAAATGCCCTCAACACTGCAATCCTCAGTGAGGACAGCAATTGGAATATTAACGGGGAACTTGATATTGCCCGTCTTTCGATTTTCCCCGCATATTTTTTCTTTGCCGAACTGGGACGCATCCCTCATACCGATATTAATAAACTTATCGCAAATAGTTTTTTTGACGGCACGTCGATAAGTATTACCGGAACACGTCATGCCGTTACTGCATCGGCACTTTATACCGGCCTGCTTAGTAAAGAGAGCGCAAAAATAATGCTTACCAAAAACGATCTTACTGAATATTATACTTCGACCTATTTTGCCCAACCTCATATTTTACTATCACTCTCGTACCATTACCTTCCTTCATTTTTCAATGGTGATTCTTCTCTTGAGGCACAAGCAATACGGCATATTGACATGCGCGAAAATTCAACAAACGCAACAACCTTTGCACTGGGTAAAGCATCGCTTGCTTTCAGTTCAAACTTAAATCTTGTACTAGGAGCGGCTTTTTCCATAGCAGAAGACGGCGATGATACAAATTATAGCATCAGTTCGCTTCTTGATCTTGTATTAAACTTGAATCGTTCATTTCCTTCTCGGTTAAGCCTTGAACTGCG
>JAITHM010000040.1 GCA_031279965.1 Spirochaetaceae bacterium | reverse complement strand
AAGGCGGAGTTCACGATGGAGTTTGAAAAATACGGCAAGGTTCCGCAGAGCATCTCGGACGCGCTCATCAAAGACTACGAGGAGAAGCGGCGCAAGGAACAGGGTAAGTAACGCGGACTAACTCATGCTTACCTGTAGGCATGAGTTTAAGTTTAAGGATGACTGTTAGTCTCTTTTAACAGCAGCGAGCGCCTCATCTTTGTCAAGCGGGCGAGTAATACAGATGCCGTTTTGCGCGGTTTCAACGATTTTATTCTTACCATCCGGTGTTTGTTCGCTAAAAATCTGCACAACCGGGAATCGTGGATCTTCAGGATTAATATCAACAACTTGGCCTTTTGTACCATCAGAAAGCTCAACAAACTGCCCTATAGGGTAGATTGAAATTGAAAACACCAATGCGCGGACTATGCTATCATTGTACTGTTTGCCTTCATTGCGGAGCATGTCGGTAACGCCTTCGTAGCCGGCGCGGGCATCTTGATGCGGGCGTGATGCAGTTATCGCCGAGTATGAACAGGCAACAGCAATTATTTTTGAATAAAAATTAATTTTATCGCCGGATAATTTCCGGGGATATCCCGCGCCATTTTCTCGCTCATGATGTTCAAGAGCTGCCGCGCATACCGCCAAAGGAAAATCATTTATTTTAAGTATCTGAAATCCGTACGACGAATGTAATTTGAGCACTTCAAGCTCTTTCTGAGAAAGTTTTTCCCGCGATAAATACACCTGCGGCGGTAATTTTGCCATGCCAATTTCATGCACCAGTGCGGCGGCTCCAAGTTCAATAAGCCTGTGAATGGGCAATTTAAGGTATATTCCAATAACCAAAGAAATAAGCGTAGAACGCACAGCATGAGCAGCATTAACTCTTTCTGGAGTAGAATTTTCAGTGTTTTGATGGCTGCTGTTAAACTGAAAAAGGTATTTACGCTCAGTTTTTATTTTTTCGTACAGTTCGCGCACTTTTACCGCAACATTACTAAAGGTAATGGATTTACCTTCTTCAACACGCTTAAAAAGCTGCGCGGTAAATTCTTCAAGTCCGGTAAGATACAGTTCTGCTTCATTTATCTTTGCCGTATCATTTACATGAGTGGTATTTTTATCTTCAAAAACTTTGCCGCTATATTGAATCTGCGGTTCGCCATCGCTCGAAAGCACACTAAAACCCCACCGCGCAAGTATTGTTCCAAGCTCATTGGTAAAAGGCGATTCTTGCGAAAGTACCACGAACCCTTCGTCAAGATACGCTGGTTGAGAAAAATAATAGCCTTGTTTAATACTATTTACTCTAAATTGATTCATAATTCCTGATACAGCCGCTATATTATATCAAAAAGGCACATTCCATCAACTAACTAAAGATGTGCGTGCGCTTAATTGATGTATTTTTGCTTTCTTTTTAAACATGCTTCACGAAGTTAAAAATAACAAGTAAACTTGCCAAATGTATACACGCGATATTCAGCCGCCTGTGCCGTATCCTGTGATATCCGGCAAACCGGTGCAGGGAACCTGGACGCGCCCTTTTGAGCGTGTCAATCTGATGGACATTGCCCATCCATTTTCATTTCCGTTGCCCAAATGGGCGATCAATTTTAGAATTAAAGAATGGCAGTCGTTTACTGTACAGAACGACGAAATTTTTTTCGATACGCTCATTGCAAATCTTAAATTCTTTCGTTTTCTTGAAGCCGTTTTTTTAAACAAAACCACCGGAGAAACCAAATATTATTTTGATTATTTCCCGGTTGCTTTTTGGCAGCTTCCCGATTCACTGGGAGATAGTTTTCTCGAATACAAGACGTTGGGATACTCGCTTTCCGTGCATAATTGGCTTAACGAGTCCACAATTGCTTTTTCATTTGATATCAATCCACTGGATGATCTTACGGTAATGGATGCACAGTTTGAAATTAATCTTGATACAAGAAAACGGCCGCCGCTAGTTACAAATCTGCTTTTTACCGAAGACCGCTCTGTTTATTCGTATAAAAATTTGGGAGGAGCACGAGGAACGATTGTTATTGGAGAAACTGAGTATACCTTTGCGCCAGAATCTACACTTGCCTTTGTACGGGATTGCAAAGGGTTTTTTCCGTATATTGCCCGTTCAGATATGGTTACAGGCTTTGGCTTTGACAATGATGGAACTATTATTGGGTTTAGTTTAACAGAAAACCATGCCCGTGGAGCACAAAAAAACAATGAGAACGCCCTTTGGGTTAACGGAATGTTAACCCCCTTGCCTCCTGTCAAAATTACTCATGCTCTTGGACACGAAAAAACATGGGTTATTGAAGATATTGAAGGCATGGTTGATCTTAGTTTTACCCCACAAAAACAGATTAAAAAAAAAGGATTTGATATTATTCTTTCAAAAGCTGATTTTTATAAGCCGGTCGGTATTTTTAACGGTATGCTTAAAACAAAAAATGATGAAAAAATTATTCTGCGTAACCTTAGCGGCTACGCAGAAAGTATTTATCTTCGATTGTAGAGAAGATTCTACCAATCGTCTTTTGGATCGTCGGGGTCGCGGTTGCCTTCTGCAAAAAGGTCTGTTGTCGCACGTAAATCGTCAAAATAGACATAGTAGGTTCCGTAGGCTTCCATAGGATCAACTTCAATTCTAAAACCAATCACGCTAATACCGCCATTAGAAGTATAGTGATAGTTATTCTGAATAATGCCATTGTCGCCATTTGCCTGTTGAGGCGGCACGGAGACCGTCAGTTTCTTCCACCCCTGATAATTCAAGCGCCCCATGTAAAGTTCAAAATAATGCCCACGGGAATCATGGATAAGCAAATAGAGCCGGTGATTATAATTACGTCCGGCAACCCATACGGAGACCGTCTTTGTAATACCCTCAATAGGAACAGGGCGGGTCGTATTGATATAAACGTTTGAATGCCCGCGGCGAAGAAAGTCTACTTTTACGCCTAATACTTTATCGTCAGTCATATTAAGCTCTTCTTCACCCTGAACTGGTTTTTTTGCCAGCGGGCTACCATTAAAAAGTTTGCCCGAAGCAAACCCAGAGTCAGTAGAAATATATGCCTTCCAGTAGCCTTCCTGTTCGAATTTATCAACGGAAACTTCCCGTAATGCCTGCTGTGGAAGTCCGTCAGCCATTCTGGCGGCATCAGGTGTTCCAATTTCTTCCGGTTGCTGTGCGAATACAGCCATTGTTGTAAACGCTAAAAAAATCGCTAGATAACGTTTCATTTTTATTCACCTTCCTTAAATTTTATTGGCCCTGCGCGGCAGCACCGCCATCTCCGCCAGCCCCAGACCAAAGCCGTGTTGTAACTTTGGGATTGGCAAGTTCGTCTCCGTCATAAATTGTCTCATAAATATCGGAGAGCACCTTTAGCTGAGAAAGGTAGACATAAAACGGAACTATCCGCGTTATTTTACCAACTTTATCTCGCTCAATATCAACATAGGTGCGCTCTTTAGGATCAGTCCAAAGGCGGAATTTAACAAAGCTTGTCGAATGAGTCGAACGCGGAATTACATTAGACACCATCGGAATACCTGTTGGAACCGCACTCCGCAGATTCTTCCAACCAGTATACCTCAGACTGCCCATGGGAATGACATGCATTACTCCACGGTTATCCCGAATATACGCTTCAAGGCGATAATTCAGATTTGATCCCCATACCCACACATCGAGAAAGCGTGTTCGGCCAAGCAGCGGAATCTCCGCTGGAGTGCCATCAGCATCATCGGTGCGCGTTGGATAGATATCAATCCAGTTAAAGCCAGTACGGTCAAACGCTCCCTGAATACCCAGGCTTTTTGCACCAGTATCACCTGCCATTCTGGTAAGTGCTGTAGGGCCTGTTGTAATCACATTTATCACAGGGAACGCCTGTTCTCCAGTTTTGGTAGCAAATTTGCTTGCCGCAACTTTCCATGTGTAGTGATATTCCTCTCCATCAACTACATAGGGGGAGCCATCAAATTTGTCAAGGATTCTAGACTCCATCTCGACTGTGCCAGCATCACTAAATACTGGCAAACTGATTAAATTTGCTAAGACAATACAAAAAATGGCTCGCAAATTGCCTGTTCTCATACGGATCTCCTTATCTCTGCTCTCCATCTAAAAATCACGTGGTCATTATAGCAGTATGCCACGACTCTGTCAAACCCGTAGAACGCATCTGACAAAATCACTTTATTATCGGTAAAAAAAAAAAAAATGTAAAGTACCTGAATACCACTTCCAATTCCAGCGGCTTCCCGTTACAATCGAAGGCTTACCATGTAAGGAGAAGTCAATGACTATTTCAGAATTGCAAAAAGCCCGTTATGGGTATAAACCGAAGCTTCCTGCCGTTCTTGCGGGGCAAGTTTCCGAAATTTCTGTGGATTTGGGCGCGCCAACCAGCGCCGTTGCCAATGCGACCGAGCTGCGGAGTATTTTTAAGCATAATTTTGGAAAGCCAATCGCCAGTTTTCAGCCGGGAAAAGGCTCGATAAAGCCAAAGGCGCGTACTGTTGGTGTAATACTTTCCGGCGGGCAGGCTCCTGGCGGCCATAATGTCATTGCAGGACTGTTTGACGGCCTTAAAAAGGAAAATTCAGCTTCGCGGCTTTTCGGATTTACCGGCGGACCAGCTGGTCTTACCAACAATAAATTTCAGGAAATTACCGCTGAAATCGTTGATGCCCACCGGAATACCGGTGGTTTTGACATGATAGGTTCAGGCCGGACAAAAATAGAAACCCCTGAACAATTCGCTGCGGCACTGGAAACAGCTAAAAAGAACAAACTTGACGCGGTGGTCATTATCGGTGGTGACGACAGCAATACCAATGCGGCGCTTCTTGCCGAATATTTCCTTGCAAACGGCGCGGCAACACAAGTCATTGGCTGTCCCAAAACGATAGACGGCGATCTAAAAAATGAGCTTATCGAAACATCCTTCGGTTTTGACACCGCGGTAAAGACCTACAGTGAACTTATTGGAAACATCATGCGGGACGCGAACAGCGCAAAAAAATACTGGCACTTTATCAAGTTAATGGGACGAGCTGCCAGCCATATCGCCCTTGAAGCGGCACTTCAGACCCATCCGAACATCTGTCTTATTTCGGAAGAAGTCGAACAAAAAAAGCTGTCGCTGGGTGCGCTTATTGACGAAATCAGCGCAGCTATCGTCCGCCGGGCAGAAAAAGGTGAAAATTTTGGAGTCGTACTCATCCCCGAAGGTCTTGTTGAATTCATCCCCGAAATGAAAAAACTTATTGCCGAAATAAACGATATTATCCCCGCGCATAAAGATGAATTTGCTGTTTTGGATAATTTTGCCGCACAACTTGCATTTTTTGAAAAAAAACTCAGCGCCGAAAGCTGCGCCGCTTTCAAAAGCATTCCGGCAGAGATTGCTAAACAACTTCTGATTGACCGCGATTCGCACGGCAATGTGCAGGTTTCCCGTATTGAAACAGAAAAGCTCCTTATGGGGATGCTGGAAGAACGGCTTAAAAAAATGAAGAAAGAAGGCTCTTATAAGGGGAGTTTTTTACCACTGGGGCACTTCTTTGGCTACGAAGGCCGCGCCGCTGCGCCTTCTAACTTTGATGCGGATTATTGCTACAGCCTTGGGTACAGTGCCTTTGTGCTGATTGCCGCTGGACTCACCGGGTATATCTCCAGTGTGCGAAATCTTACCGCACCTGCGGCACAGTGGAAGGCCGGCGGTGTACCGCTTACAATGATGATGAATATCGAAAAACGCCACGGTGCAGAAAAGCCTGTTATCAAGAAGGCTTTGGTTGAACTGGACGGCGCTCCGTTCAAAACATTTGCCGCCGCCCGCGATACCTGGGCAGTTACAACAAGTTTTGTCTATCCTGGTGCAATTCAATATTACGGCCCCAGCGAAGTTTGCGATACAACGACAATAACCCTGCGTCTTGAACAGGGAAAATAATCATAATGGTCGTTGTACGAAAGCGAACACCCCAGGGTTTTGTCGAATGCCCTGATGTGGCATCTGGCTGCTGGATAGATGCACGGAATGTCAGCGCAGAAGATCTTGTCCGGCTTGAAAACGATTTTGGCTTATCCGCCGAATTACTTGCTGATATTATGGATGTTGACGAGCAGTCTCGTATTGAGCTTGAAGATGAGTATACGGTGATTATCGTACGTGTCCCCGTATATGATACTGCGCTTGAAGCTGTTTACTATACCGTGCCAATTGGCATCATTCTTTTTGCGGACACGATTGTTACAGTATGCCAGCGTTCAAGTGACGCGATTGACGACATTGCCTTGAATCGTGTCCGTGGACTTTCAATGCAGGGAAAGCCCGCGTTTGTTTTGAATATCCTTGGACGCGCTGCGCTTACCTACTTAAAAGCGCTTAAACAGCTTAATCGAAACGCCGCGCATATTGAATACGCACTGCAAAAATCAGTCCGCAATAACGAGCTTATCCAGCTGCTTTCTACCCAAAAATCGCTTGTATATCTTACAACAAGTCTTAAAGGGAATGCCAATGTTCTTGAACGAATTAAACGTATTCCATCGTTAAAGCTTAAAGACGATGACTGCGATTTATGGGAAGATGTTGTTACCGACAACGCACAGGCGCTTGAAATGTCAAATATATATTCATCTATTATGACAGGTACGATGGATGCCTTTGCAAGTGTTATCTCAAATAACTTGAACATTGTTATGAAGCGGCTTGCACTCATCAATATCATTCTGATGATACCGACTTTAATCTACAGTTTTTATGGCATGAATGTTCACTTGCCATTCCAGGATTTTGCGGGGATGGCGTTTGTTATTACTGGTTTTAGCCTTGCTGCGGCGGTAATCGGTGTGTGGCTGGTAAGCTGGGGTTCATCAACCCACGAAAAAATTAATCCCAAACGGAAATTCCTGAACGACGAGCACGGACAGCGTTAAACGCCGGCAAAGACTACTCTGCAAAATCTCTTTTTCCCTGCCCGAATAATAAGTTCGCCCTGTTCATCAAGTGTTGCGGTGTCCAAAAGCGCACCAACAGACGTCTCTGCCTCAAGCGTTCCATTTTTTGTTATGAATGCGCCTCCCTGTTCAACAAGGCGGCGTGCTTCACTTTTGGTAGGGCAAAGGCGGGCATCATAAAATAAGTCTATAATGGGATACCCCGCATCAAGATGGGCGCGATCAAGTGTGACAGTGGGCATCGCAGCCCGGTCGCCACCGCCGCCGAACGCCGCCTTTGCTCCAGAAAGAGCCCTCTCGGCAGCATCTTTCCCATGAATCAGCGCAGTTACTTCCCATGCAAGCCGTTCTTTCGCCGCATTGGGATTGGAAAGCGCCGCAAGGCCGTCACACTCGGCAACCGGTAAAAAAGTGAACATCAGCAGAAAACGGCGAAGATCAGCATCGGCAACATTGCGCCAGTATTGAAAAAAATCGTAAGGACTGGTAAGCACCGGATCGAGAAAAATGGCTCCTTTTTCTGTTTTGCCCATTTTTTTGCCATCAGACGTTTCAATAAGGGGAAAGGTAAGGCCATAGGCAGGAGTTTCCTGTCCTTCCAGCCTGCGAATAAGTTCCATGCCGGCAACAATATTCCCCCATTGATCATCTCCACCAATTTGTAAACGGCAGCTAAAACGCCGGTAAAGTTCAAGAAAATCGTAACTTTGAAGAAGCTGATAGTTGAATTCAATGAATGATAATCCGGTTTCTATGCGTTTTTTGTAGGCCTCAAAACTGAGCATGCGGTTTACGGAAAAGTGACTGCCGATTTCACGTAAAAAATCAATGTAATTAAGGTTGGCAAGCCAATCTTTGTTATTGACACAGCGGGCGCTTATATCATCAAAGCCTCCCAGAAAGTGTTCCAATTGAGTCCGGATGGCGGCGGCGTGTACATCAAGCTGAGTGTAATCAAGCATTTTTCGCATTTCAGTCTTGCCGGAAGGATCTCCAATCCGCGCCGTGCCGCCGCCGACAAGCGCAATACCGTTATGCCCCGCATTGCGTAAATGCCGGAACGCGAAAAACGGCACCATATGCCCAATATGAAGGCTTGCTCCTGTAGGATCACAGCCTACGTAAAATGTAACAGATCCTGCATCCATAAGACTGGAAAGGCCTGCACTGTCTGTGCATTGCGCGATAAAACCCCGCGCCTGCAATTCCTCTAACGCCGTATTCATGGTAGCAAGCTTGACTCAAGGTGCGCGGCACGTCAAGAGAGTGTCTACCCTCGCTTAATCAGCAGTGCTGCAAAATGACACAGGCTTACCTGCCAGGCACTACGCCGGAAAAGACATAACCGTGGGCACGAAGTGCAGGAAAGACTTCTTCCAAAAGCGGCGCAAGTTCTTTTGACCAGGCGTGGCCGATCATCACCACAGGGCTTTGATATGCCGACTTAGCAAGACCTTCGTTCAGCGAGCCGATTATTGCCTGACGTTCCCGGTTGTTATCAAGAAAAATATCCCGTGCGGCAAAAGGCATGGCAAGGCGACGAGCGACAGCGGGCACAACGGTCTTTGCCGTAGTACGTGAATCAAGAAAAAGAAGCCCGTGTTCCCGGCACACGGTAAGCACGGTTTCCATAAGCTCTGCATCCGCCGTCGCTCGGGAACCCTGATGGTTATTGATTCCGGCAACAGGCCCTACTTCAGCAAGATTTTTTTCAAGCACCCGCCGCACATCCTCTTTTGTCATGCCGGTATACAATGCGCCCGGGCCCGGGTCTTCACCGCCTTCCGCTTCCATTGGCTGGTGAAGAAACAGCTCCTTGCCTGCCGCACGGATACGGCGGGCAGTCTCGGCAGAATTAGGCAGGCCGGGAAGCACGGCTATTGTTAAAGAGCCGGGATAGTTTAAAAACGGTTCGAGCTCGGCAAGATTATTCCCCGCATCATCAATCATAAAGATAAGCGTATGCCCTTGAACAGGAGTTTCAGGAAGGCGGAGTTCTGCCGGAGCGGGAACGGCTGGGCGGCGTTCGATGGCAGGCGGCAACGCCCGGGGGACATTTGTTCCGTTAGATGCCGCCGGAACTTTTTTGGAGGGTAGTGCTGTTTTACCAGAACGTGCCGGAGAGGATTTTCTGGAAGCTGCCGGGGCTAGAGACAGGGCATCCACCGGCGCGGTACGGTCAGAGGAGTCCTCCGGCTGTTTGGAGACTTCCGGTACAATAGAAGAAGAAAATACTGCAGCCTCTTTCCCGGGATCTATCCTGACGGGCATCTCTGCGCGTTGCATCTGAGTTTCGGCGCTGATTTTCCGGTAAATTCCATAACCGGTAAAGCTTGAAAGGATGACCACCGCCGCAATGATTGCAGCTTGAAACGTCGTGCGCAAAGAAAAGCCTTTTTTGGCAGTCCGCCGCCTGGTTCGTGGCCGGCGAACTTTGGAACTTTGTACGGGCATTACATCGAAAAAGAGACGGTAACCGCCTGTTCTGCCCCGCGGTGCTTTAATTCCAGCAAAATGGTAAAAGCATCGGGCGGGACACCAGTTGCGCTTTTAAGGTCAAGCATTACATCGGTAATTGCGCTGTTGCGGTTTTTCCATTCACTATCAAATACGGGAAGAGTAAAACTCTCCCAAGAACCTGAGTAGATATACCGCTTGGTGGTACCTTCGATCCGTGTCTGCACTCCCAACGGATTTTCTTCCGGTATTTCCGCCTGGACAAGGCTAAGTAATTCTTCATATCCTTGTTGGAGTATCGAGTCGGCAATGGCGGGCGGTACATGCTCCAGCATAAGCCTTCCGTTACGGTCTGCCAGTTGATCCCGCAGCGCGATAAGCTCTTCACAACCTGTAGAATCAACCGCGGTAATGCCCGCGCAGTGTAATTTGAGCACCCGCAACGAGCTCCCTTGCCCCTGAAAAGCGGTTTCCAGCGAAGCGATAGTTTCATTGGTGAGCTTTCCTGCCAAAGTAAAGATATGGCCAGCCGCATGTTCATCTTTTTCAATAACCACAAGTTTTTCTTCTCGCACAAAAGCCTGAATAAAGCCTGACATTTCGAAAATCGAACGGACAGACGGCGGAATATTAATAATCGTTAGCTTTTTGTGAAACTTTGTTAAAGATTTGTAGGCTTGCAAAATTGAGCGCAGCCCCATACTTGAAATGTACGTCAACTTACTAAAGTTCAACACGACTTCTTTAATAAGCGGATCAATTTTCTGCATGTGCATCTCGAATTCAGCAGCAGCCTCAGCGTCAAGCCGGCCTTCAAGCTCGACCGTGTGTGTATACATTCTGCTAGATGAGCTTAATGTCATAATATTCCTCCAGCCTTACCACGATTTGCTTAAAACAAGGTGGTTGCGCCCGTTTTCATATTTATAGCTGACCGAAGTCATCATTTTTTTTACCAACAAAATCCCCAAGCCGCCAATGTTACGCTGCTCAAGAGGGATAGTCGTATCAGGATCTTCATGTTCAAGTGGATTAAATGGTTTCCCCTGATCGCTTATCGTAATATTGATTGTTGGTTGTTTTTCGTTTGTAATGGCATGAAGAAGCAGTGTAACGGTACCAGCTTCCCCACTATATGCGTAATTACTGATATTCAAAAAAATTTCCTCGATAGCGAGTTCAATCTGATTAACTATTTCGCCGGGGCATGCCACCGCAGCAAGTTCTTTATCAACAAAACGGACTACATCCCCAAGCCGTTCCGCCTTCGCTTCGAGTGAGAGCGCACTATCAGAATTCATCCTCCCTCCACCATCATTTTTAGCACAGCGTTCCAGTAATTCATGCAGAAACTCCATTTTTGTTATGTTAATCGTCCCGGGCAAGTTCGGCAAGCGGTATAAACGCCGGATTGGTGTTTTCACCTTCGACACTTGAATATTCTTCAAGAAGTTCTTTTCCCCGCCGCGAGAGTTTTTCAGGCACCTTTACCATCACTTTAATGTAAAGATCGCCTTTACTGCGTCCTTCTGGTACACCTTCGCCCCGCACACGCAGGAGTTTTCCATTTTGCGTGCCAGGATTTATTTTAAGTTTTATTTTTTTCCCATCAAGTGTCATTACGACGATTTCGCCGCCCAAAGCCGCCTGAGTTATCGACACAGGTACGGCGCAGTAAAGATTGCTGTCCTGGCGTTCAAAAAACTCATGGGCGTGTACATGAACAATTACGATAAGGTCTCCGGGTGATGTGCCGCCCTGCCCCACATCACCCTGCCCATGTACTGCAAGGCGCGTCCCATTTTCAATGCCCGCCGGTATCGTGATGGCAAGCTTCTGGCGCTTTTTCTGTACGCCGCTTCCGTTACATTCTTTGCACGGATTTTCGATAATTGTTCCCTCGCCGTGGCAGGCCGGACACGGCGTTGCCAGACTGAAAAAGCCCTGGCTATGGCGAACCTGTCCTGTACCGCGGCATGTATGGCAGGTCTTGCGTCCCGAACCCGAGGCTGCGCCAGAACCATGGCAGGCGAGGCAGCTCTCGTTCCGCGCGTACTGCACCTCAACCTTTGTTCCGTAAACGGCATCTTTAAAAGAAATCTCAATATCGTAACGAAGGTTTGATCCGCCACGCGGCCCGTGCCGTTGTGATCCGCCGCCAAACCCGAAACCGCCAAAAATATTTTCAAAGATTGAAGAAAAATCGCCGCCGCCGAATATATCCTCAAACCCTTGAAAGTTGCGAAAATCATGCTGTCCGGCCATGCCTTCCACCCCGGCAAAGCCGAACTGGTCGTAGGCGGCCTTTTTCTGGTCGTCGCAGAGTATCTCGTAAGCCTCGGTCGCCTCTTTGAACTTTTCCTCCGCCGCCTTATCCCCCGGATTTTTGTCGGGATGATACTGCACGGCAAGTTTGCGGTACGCTTTTTTAATCTCGTCTTTCGAGGCGTTTTTTTGTACGCCCAAAACCTCGTAATAATCTCGTTTTGCCATAATTTTAGCGAACAGGACGCGGTGGAGAGCGGAAACTCCCCCTATGCGCCGCCCGCTACTCCTTTACCACTTCAAAATCGGCGTCTTCGGCGGGCTTATCCCCGCTGCCCGGAGCGCCAGAAGCCGCTCCAGTGCCGCCTGACGGCGAGTCTCCCGCCGTGCCGCTTGTTCCCGCGCCGCCTGAACCCGGAGTGCCGCCCTGTTGCTTGTAAATCTCCTCGGCGATTTTGTAGGATGCCTGCTTTAACGCCTCGGTCTTTGCCTTTATCGCGGCGACATCCCCGCTTTCAAGCGCCTTCCGCACCTCGGCGACGGCCGCCTCCACATTGGCCTTCTCCGCGGCGCTTATCTTATCGCCCAGATCCTTCACGTTTTTCTCCACACTGTAGACAAGCGTGTCCGCTTCGTTTCGCGCCTCGGCGCTCTCTTTTGCCTTACGGTCCTCGTCGGCGTGGAGTTCCGCCTCTTTTACCATCCGTTCAATGTCCTGTTCGTTCAGTCCCGATGAGCTTTCAATACGGATTTTCTGCTCTTTCCCCGTACCGAGGTCTTTTGCCGACACATGCACAATGCCGTTGGCGTCAATGTCAAACGCCACTTCGATTTGAGGAACGCCGCGCGGCGCGGGCGGGATGCCGTCAAGATTAAAGTTGCCCAAAGTCCGGTTTTGGTTCGACATTTCGCGCTCGCCCTGCAAGACATGTATCGTGACCGCGTTCTGATTGTCCGCCGCCGTCGAGAATACCTGGCTCTTGCGCGTCGGAATCGTCGTGTTGCGCGTGATGAGCTTCGTCATCACGCCGCCCAAAGTTTCAATTCCCAGCGAAAGCGGCGTTACGTCCAAAAGCA
>JAITHM010000024.1 GCA_031279965.1 Spirochaetaceae bacterium | reverse complement strand
TTTCATACTGGAAGCGGGGTAACACAGGGCGGGAGAAATGTCAAGCGGGGGCGGGTGTTTTTTTGAAACGTGGAATTGCTGCTGCCCGCCCGCTTGGGGCAGGTGTGTATTACAGTTCTGCGTGAAGTTCTTTTTTAAGAACAGATTCTGCCGGAATGATGGCAATACGGCCTTCGCGTAAAAGGCGTTTGTTCTCTTCTGATGATAAAATAAGGAGGGCGTCTTCACTATCAATAACAGGATCTGTCGGGTTAATGCCAAAAACACGGCGCGCAATGATTCGCAGCGGTTTGTTACCCACAATACGCTCGATTTCCGGCGAGAGTCCCGAAGCAGTGCGCCGGAAGATATGCGAGCTTCCCATATAATTTACCATCGTTGCATCGCGGTAAAGGGCGGGGTTGGTATGTTTTTTATCAAATACAAGATTCATATCAGTATCCCAGATTTTGGGGAAAAGGCACGGCTGGAGTAATGCGGTGCTGTTCCTGCCGTGGACGGGCAGTTCGTCGCGGGCAATGATAATAATACCCGTCCATGTTTGAACTGGTTTGGGGTTTACTACAGAGGGGAACTCAGCACCGCTGTGGTGCCGTATTAACGTTGAACAGACTTCACTTAGGCTAATGCGGTAGGAAGCAGTTATATTTTGAATATCAGTAGAAATTGCCGGCGGTATCATATCCGCTTTGCGGGCAAGTGTTTCGACCATTGCCGGAGTAAGCTCGCCCCGTTCCACAAAATCTCCCAACACTGATGAGGAATCAACAGGAATAGAATAAATAAAAGGCTGAATGTTTGCGTAGTATTCAGAAAACAGACGTTCTTCCGCCCTGCTTCGTCCTGTTGGCAAGCTTACGCCGAGCGAACGAAGATTAAGGCGTACTTCAGCATCTATCCCCATGGTAGCCCAGTTAAAAACGCCGGTTATTGATGATGTCGTTGCACCCGCGCAAACGGCCGTCATCACAATAAAAACGCTGGTCATCAGACAAAATCGCTGCTTCATTGCTTATCTATCGGCATTTTTATATCGCATATTAGACTACATATTTCCACAAACACCGCCGGAAAAGGCCGTCATCTCCACATGCACCTGAAAGGCCGCGGTTTTTCAAAGACCGCCGCCGCTCTTGACACTTTTGGGAGTGATGAGTATGCTCGAAGCGGTTTGGGAGCAGTGAATGTCAGAAGAAAAAAAGCACAAGAAGGATGCAAAAGACCTTACAGGCCGTCAAAAAGCAGCCATTTTTTTAGTGAGTGTTGGGTCTGATATATCATCAGAGATTTTTAAATATCTCCGCGAAGACGAGATAGAAACACTTACATTCGAAATTGCCCGGCTGGAAACCGTCGAACCTGAGCAAAAAGACGCCATTTTAACAGAGTTCCAGGAACTGATGATGGCGAATCAGTTTATCTCTATTGGCGGTATTGATTATGCCCGCGAACTTCTCGAAAAATCGCTGGGCAGTCAGAAAGCTGTTGATATAATCAACCGGCTTACCTCAAGTCTTCAGGTGCGCCCGTTTGACTTTATCCGCCGTACCGATCCTTCGCACCTGCTCAACTTTATTCAGCAAGAACTTCCCCAAACTATCGCCCTGATACTTGCCTATCTTGAGCCAAACAAGGCGTCGGTTATTCTGCAAAATCTGCCGCACGAAGTTCAGGCGGAAGTTGCCCGCCGTATCGCAATCATGGACAGAACATCGCCGGAAGTCTTGCGCGAAGTAGAGCGCGTTCTTGAAAAGAAGCTTTCGACACTTTCCAGCGAAGACTATACAACAGCAGGCGGTGTAGGCAGCGTTGTCGAAATCCTCAATCTTGTTGACCGGTCTTCAGAAAAGCAAATTATCGAAGCGCTCGAAGAAGAAGACCCTGAACTTGCCGAGGAAATCAAAAAGAAAATGTTTGTATTCGAAGATATTGTTATGCTCGACGACCGTTCAATTCAAAAAGTCTTGCGCGAAGTTGATACCGCAGAACTTTCCAAGGCGCTTAAATCGGTAGATTCTGAAGTGCAGGAAAAAATCTACCGCAATATGTCCAAACGTGCCGCAGCCATGCTTAAAGAAGATATGGAATTTATGGGCCCAGTGCGCCTTAAAGACGTTGAAGAATCTCAGCAAAAAATAGTGTCGATCATCCGCCATCTTGAAGACACCGGTGAAATTGTTGTATCACGGGCAGGCGAGGATGAGCTTGTTGTCTAAGATGCCGCTATGGCTATACTGATGCTCTAACTATGTTATCACTTACTACAAGCATTTTAATTGCGCTTGCCGGACTGCTTGCCTTCTCTGCTTTTTTTTCTGCGAGTGAAACGGCTTTTTCCTCCGTTAACCGGATAAAACTTAAAAATCTTGCCGCACAAGGGAAAAAAGCCGCCGTGCGGGCGCTTAAACTTCTCGATAACTACGATACGCTCATTACAACTATTCTTATTGGGAACAATGTTGTTAATATTATATCCTCGGGACTTGCTACACTGCTCTTTGTACGCCTCGTTGGCGATAATGCCGGCGTAAGCCTTGCAACGCTGGTAATGACCGTCCTTGTTCTTTTGTTCGGCGAAATTACGCCCAAAACTCTTGCACGCGAAGATCCGGAAACTTTTGCGATGCGGTGTGCGCCGGTACTCAAGATCTTTACAACGCTTTTTACTCCGATTAATAGCCTCGCCAGCCATTGGAAACGAGTCATTACCCGTCTTTTACGGATAGAAGCCGACCGTTCAATTACCGAAGCAGAGCTTTTAACGTTTGTTGAAGAAGCCCGGCAGGAAGGCGGAATTAACGAACGCGAAGAAGTTATGATTAAACGGACTATTGATTTTGACGAGATTACCGCACGGGAAATCTGTACGCCCCGCGTCGATCTTGTGGCCGTCTCCAACACAAGTTCTGTTGAAGAGATCAATGACAAGTTTCACCAAACACGCTTTTCCCGCCTGCCGGTATACGAAGATTCTATTGATAACATTACCGGCCTTATCCTGTTTAAAGATTTTTATTACGAAGTAATGGGAACAGGCCGCCCGCCCAAAGAAGTACAAAAACCTGTTGTCTATATCCCGCAGTCGATGAAGGCTCCCCGTGTTTTACGAATTTTGCAGGAACAAAAATCACATCTTGCCGTTATCATTGACGAGTTTGGCGGTACAATGGGCATTGTAACGGTAGAGGATATTATTGAAGAGCTCGTCGGAGAAATCTGGGATGAGCATGATGAAATCATTGAAAACATTCATCTGATTGACGGCGGCCGGATGCGGGTTCTGGGACGGACGCCTCTTGATGAACTTTGTACCGCCTGTGGACTTGAAAATTTTGGAGACGATAAAGCAACGCTGTCTCAATGGGTGCTTGAACATTCCACCAGCGGAGAAATCCATGCCGGAGATATATTTAGTATGCATGGCCTGCCGCTCACCATTTCGAAAATTCGCCATAATACCGTGCTGGAAGTCATAATACAACCAGAAGCCTGGAAACAGTAAGCAGAAATATCTGAACCGTCTATTCCTAAAGATAGTGAGCACGGACGCACTACTTGCAAAAGAATGTACTTTATGTAATAGTATAGCCACGATTATGTATCGATATGTTTTATTTGTACTGGGCGCACTTATCTGTGAAGCAAGCTTTTTGTCCTGTATGACAAGTCCTACTGTTGTTGGCATAGCATTGCCTCATCTTATCCGGCGGGACGAAGGCCGTTTGTTAAAAACACCAGGAAATGCCCCCCTTCGGCTTGAAACCGGCTCCTACTATGTGATGTACGCAAACGCATTTATTGAAGGGCCGGCAAAAATGCTGCCTCCTGACGATTATGAAGAACGTGATGTAAAGCTTGCCAGGGCAAAGCAGACCTATCTGCGCGGCGTAACAATACTTCGTGAAGGGTTGGACAGGAAGTATCCGGGGATGTCATGCGCTTATGCCTCCGGAAAGCTTGACGGCTACCTTGAGCGGCTTACTAAAGATGATGTTCCGGCGGTGTATTGGATGGTAGCGGGAACGCTTGCCGCATATTCGCTAGATCCATTTGACCTTGATTTAGGTTTTAAAATTCCTGAGCTTGCCGCGTTGATGGCACGGGCGTATAAGCTTGATCCCGATTTTAACAACGGCGCACTTGATGATTTTTATATTTTATTTTATGGCGCACTGCCCCCTGCATTGGGCGGCGACCGGGAAAAAGCAAAAAAACAGTTTGAAATCGCCCTTAAAAAAACCAATAATAATGCGGCAAGTCCCTATATTTCGTATGTTGAAGCAATTGCCATTCCCGAACAAGACCGTAAAAAATTTGATGAATACCTTGATAAAGCCTTAAAAGTGAATTTGGGCGCAATGAAAACGGCAGAAGAAAAACTTGCAACCAAGATAGCGCAGAAAAAAGCGCGGTTTTATCAAAAAAATGCAGAAAGATTTGTACCACTTATAGATCAAAGTGATGAGGAGTAATAGCATGAAAAAATTACTAATAATACTTGGTGTGATGTGTAGCGCAGCAGGCATGGTATTTGCCGCGCCTATTCAGATTAAACTTGCGTCAATTGCTCCCGAAGCAACCGCATGGGGACGTGCGCTTAACCAAATGGCAAAGGAATGGGCGGCTGCGACAGGCGGCGAAGTGCGGCTTATTGTATACCACAACGGTATGCTGGGAAGTGCTGAAGGCGAAGTATTAAAAAAACTCCGCATGAATCAGGTGCAAGCGGCAGTGTTTACTTCTGTTGGTATGAATGGCATTTCGAAGAAAATATTTACATTAAGCGCTCCATTGCTTGTTCGAAATGATGAAGAGATGGATTATGTACTTTCTAGTCTGGGGCCTGATCTTGAACAAACCATCGAACAATCAGGCTTTAAACTTGCCGCGTGGTCACGTGTTGGGTGGATACGTTTTTTTGGACGTCAGCCCATTTCTGCTCCGGATGATTTACGAAAACAGAAACTTGCCGCGCCAGATGATATGCCCGAACTAAGTAACATATTTAAATCGATGGGATATACCTGTATACCTGTCAGCTACAACGATACGCTTATAGCACTCTCTTCCAATAAAGTTGATGCGGTGTTTCAGGTGCCGCCTTTTGTTGCAGCAATGCAGATTTTTGGCGTAGCGAAAAATATGTGTCAGTTGGATGTTGCTCCTGTGCTCGGTGGTATTGTCATGAATCAAGCGACATGGAAGCGTATTCCGGATAAGTATAAGCCGCGTCTTATTGAGATTGCACGGAAGATTGCACGGGAAAATGATGCCGGCGCAAAGAAACTGACAAGTGACGCGATTGATATTATGCGGCGGAATGGCCTTGTAACAAATCCGTTTTCTGCGCCAGACGAGCAATTATGGGTAGATGAAGTACGCAAAGCTATACCAGAAATGCTTGAAGTGCGTGACTCGGTACTAGATCAGGATATTTATCACCGTACCGAAGCTCTTTTGCAGACAGTGCGTTCACGCCGCTGATTTTCCGGCTTTTTCAGGAATAAGATGATGGCAATGAAAAAACCACTTAGATGGATTATTGAAGATAGTATAGGCATGGCAGCCGTTTCTCTGCTTGCCATTATTCCTGTTTTGGAATCGTTTATCCGGTTTTTTTTTCACCGAGGCATTCCTTTTTCGCAGGGGACAGTATCCTATCTCCTTCTTGTAACCGGTTGTGTATCTGGGATGATTACAACCCGTTCAAAAGATCATCTTTCAATAGGCTTGATTCACTACATTAAAAATGATAAAGCAAAAAAAATTCTCGCGGTCCTTACCAATATTCTTTCATCATACACAGCGCTTATACTTGTGTTTTGCTCGATTGTTTATATTAAAATAGCGTTAAATCCGCCTGCCATGATAGGTTTTATTCCTGACAGAGTCTTTGCACTTGCTATGCCCGTCTGCTTTGCCATAATGTCGTTCCGGTTTGCATCGGCTGTTCCACTCAAAAATCATGCTCGTCTTATTGTGTTTTTGCCGCTTATTGCCGGTCTAATTTCGTCACTGCCGCTTATTGCTAAATTCATTTGGGAATTTGATATTCCCGAAGCAGCCATTAATCTGAACGATCTTTTCATCAGCATTGCGAATGTGGTTAAAATTCCTGCCATAATCATTCTTGTGCTGTTGGCTTTTGCCGGTACGCCGCTGTTTATCATACTGGGCGCTCTTGCCATGCTGCTTTTTGAGTCGTCTGCGTGGGAAGTTGATACGCTTGCCGTTAACATCAGCACGGTGCTTACAACAAATGATTTTATTGCAATACCGCTTTTTACGCTGACAGGTTTTTTTCTTTCGGAAAGCAAAGCCGGTGAACGTCTTGTAGAAACGTTTAAGGCTTTTTTTGGCTGGTTCCCTGGCGGTGTTATTGTTGTTTCGATTTTGATATGCGCGTTTTTTACCACATTTACCGGCGCTTCGGGAGTAACAATACTTGCTCTGGGAGGCATACTTTTTACGATCTTGTCAGAAAACGCGCGTTATCCAGCAAAATTTTCAATTGGTTTACTTGCGTCATCCGGGAGTATCGGGCTTCTTTTTCCGCCAAGCCTTCCCATCATACTTGTTGCCATTACCATGCAGCAGAGCGTGAAAAAATTTTTTGCAGGTGGCATCCTGCCGGGCGTACTGCTTACCATTGCAATGATTATATTTGGCGTCGTTGTTTCCATTAAAACAAAAATACCCCTTGAACGTTTCAACCTTAAAAAAGCACTTTTTTCGTTAAAGAATTCTATTTTTGAAATATTTTTACCGATTATACTTGTTGCCGGTTTTTTTTCCGGCATACTTTCATTAGTCGAAATTGGCGCGGCGGCATTTGTCTACATTGTTATTATTGAAGTTTTTGTAATTCGTGACATCAAATTGACTGAAATCCCGCGGGTATTTGCCAGGGCGCTGCCTATTATTGGCGGTATACTTTCGATACTTGCACTGTCGAAGGGCCTCTCTGAGTATGTGGTATTTACCCAGGCCCCCGAAAATTTTGCCCGTTGGCTCCAGCAAACTGTTAGCTCAAAAATTCTCTTTCTGCTGCTTCTCAACGGTGCACTGCTTGTTACCGGCTGTCTTATGGATATTTTTTCGGCAACAGTTGTTGTACTACCCCTTATTGCGCCGTTTGCTACAGTCTACGGTATTGACCCGGTACATCTCGGCATCATTTTTCTGATAAATCTTGAGGCAGGTTACCTTACACCGCCTGTTGGGCTTAATCTTTTTTTAGCAAGCTATCGTTTTAAGCGGCCATTTGTAGAAATTTGCCGTACGGTCATTCCTTTTCTTGCGATTCAACTTGTTATTGTGCTGCTTGTTACCTATATTCCAAGCCTTTCAACGTTTCTGCCTCAGTTTTTCTAATTTGAATCTAAACCCCGACAGATTATGCGAGGAAGTGCACTATCGGTTTAGTGCCGAGAGTGTGCGGTTCATAAGGTCTTCCCATTCAGATGGCTCAATTACATCCGCATCAATACCAGGGAATATTTGCGCCGTTGTTCCCGGAGTTGGGTAGGAGACATGTTGTGTATTAAGGAAGGGGAGGTTCGTTCCAGGCAGGTGCGGGTCGCGGAGGCCCGGCCTGATCATTGTCGTCCGGTCTCGGCTTAAGGCATCGGCGGAACGGATCGCTTCGTAAAACATTACAAGAGCACGAGTGCGGTATTCAGGGCGCCCTCTCTGCGTTGAAAGGGTGTAGAGCGTTACGCCCATATTATTTTGCGCCCACATAAGCCGCTCGATAAGGTCATTATGTTCGGGCGCACCATCGGGCAGCACATTGGGGATACGTGCTTTTTCCGTCATAAGTATATCCAATAGCTGCTTGTAATACGCCTCTGCAGTAAAATAATCAGCATTTTGAAATGCCGTGTTGGCCATGGAATAAAGCAGCCGCCGATTAAGCGGTATTTCCCGTGAGACGTTAAAGAATCGCTGGAGTGCGGCGGGATAATTTTCCTGCCGGTAAAAAATGTTACCCAGCCGGTATTGTACTTCAGGCGGCATCCAGCCATTGGCTTCAGACTGAAGATAGTAGCGCGCCGCATTTTGCAAGGCCCCTTCTTTGGCAAAGTATTCCAAATCGCCCAAATCAGCATAAAGCTGCCCGTAGATTGGTGACCGGCGCAACAGGTTTCGGCTTACTGCGTCTTCGTAAATGTTAATGCCTTTGACAAGCTCGTTTTCCGACGGGATAAATTCGCCGGCTTCGGACATCATTTTGGCAAGACGGCGCTGATTGTCAATGCGGTAGCCGGTACGTTTTATTGTTTCACGAATGGCCTTGTCAAACGCGGCAGCGGCGGACTCGAGCATGTAGCGTTCTTCTGATGCTGCGGTATAATAATTGTAATAACGCGCAAGATGATAATACGGTTCTGGCAGTGCAGGATCTGCCCGTTCTGCACGTATCAAAACATCCTTTATGCCTTCAATACGTTCAACATTTTCGTCAGGAACGCCGCTGGGTGTCTCCAGCCGCTTGTCAAGCAGATAGCCGCCCAGTTCAGCAAGTGTTGTCGAAGAAATTATACTTTTAGGATTATTCATAAAGCGCTGCTGTAAAGGCAGCACCTCAAAAAGTTTATCAGTACGGATAAAATAAAGAAGCATCCGCTCAAGTATTGGATCTGTTTGACCATAGATGGCAAGCAGGCGGGCAAACGCGGCGCGCGCCTCTTCGTAACGCGAGCTGTCAATCTCTGCCCAATCAAGATTAATATCACCCAACGCGAGCAGCCCTTCACGATCATTTATCTTGTAGTCAAGTATTTCTGTGCGAATAAGCCGGTCTGCTTTCTCATAATTATGAAGATAATCTGCTTCAAGTGCGGCATAGTCAAGCGCACCTTTTTTATCACGAGGATAATAAAAAAGAAGCTCATCATATTTTTCACGTGCATAATTAAATTGTTTTTCATCACGAAACCGTTCAGCGTATTTATAAAACCACTCTTTAACACGATGAATATCGAACGCATCACGAAAATGCTGATTCGCACGGCGATATGCACTGGGATCAGCGGTAAGGATCAGTTCATAGCCTTTTTTATAGAGAATGTCTGCCGCGATTGGTTTATAGATAAATTGCCAAACAAGATACGAGACACAGGCGGCCATGAGTGCGATAAGAAAAAACAACCTGATGATGGGCAGGAATTTATGAGCAAAGATATACGAAAAACTTTGCTGTTCTTCTTCAAGTTCTTCACCAGTCTTGTAGCTTTTAGGTACAACAATGTGTTGATTAAGTATCTTGCTGACAAGCCGCGCCGCTTCGTGAGCGCTCCCGCCTGAAACAAGAAGTTTGATAAGCGTATTAAGCTGTGCAGGAGGAATAACCTGTTCTGCAAGAGCCTCTTCACAGGCAATGCGTACATTGATTGGATAGGCCGAAAGTGTTTCCAGTACCTGTGCAAGTTTCTCTTCACTAAGCTTGAATACTTCAATTTTTTCCTCCGGCACGGCAGCGGAAGTTTTAGGAGTGTCAACACCGGGAATATCAAAAGAATCAAGTGACGGGATTTCTTCAGCTTCGCCAGGGCCTCCATCAAGATTGAAGCTGTCAAAGGGGTCTTGTTTTTTTTCTTCTTCGGTAAGATCAGGCGGCATGTCCGCTGGATTTACTGCCGCTTCGCTTGGCGCGCTGCTGCCTTCCGGTAATCCAAGAGCGCTCTGCTCTTCCTCCGAAATGGCATCTACCGATGGGATTTCATTGTCTTCATCAGCAGGGGGGCCGGCATCTGGAGCGCCAGCATCAGCCTCCCCAAAGCCGTCCATGTTAAAGTCCGCGTCAGCAGGAGCGCCGGCATCCGGAGCGCCGGTATCAGCCTCCCCAAAGCCATCCATGTTAAAATCTGCGTCAGCAGGAGCGCCGGCATCTGGAGCACCGGTATCAGCCTCCCCAAAGCCGTCCATGTTAAAGTCCGCGTCAGCAGGAGCGCCGGCATCTGGAGCACCGGTATCAGCCACCCCAAAGCCATCCATGTTAAAATCTGCGTCAGCAGGAGCGTCGGCATCCGGAACACCGGTATCAGCCTCCCCAAAGCCGTCCATGTTAAACTCTGCGTCAGCAGGAGCGCCGGCATCTGGAGCGCC